>CAYXXW010000186.1:0-6020 GCA_964469115.1 uncultured Melioribacteraceae bacterium | reverse complement strand
CATTTTCTTTTTCTAGTTTTTCAATAATAATACTTTTGACCGGCTGGTCCTGTGCGAAAAGTTGAATTGTACGAAATGTGAGTAGAAGAAAAAACAAAATGCCAAATATAGATCTCATTTGAATCCCCTAAAATATTTTGGAAAGTAATATTCTTTAAAATAAATAATATGTAAATAAAAAGTTAATTAAACAATAAAAGATTTATATGATTTCTTTTCTAATCCATTGCCAAGTATTTTTTTGATTGTTATAGGTAAGAATATAATAATCTGAATTAACAGATTCTCTGTTATCTTTATCAACAGCTGTTAGCCAAATTGTATTTGTTTTCTCAGTCTGTAGATATTTATTAAGCTCAACATTACAAATTGAGGAAGGGATATAAAATGATCGAATGGGATTCAGAGAGGTGCTATAATAAAAATTATAACCGACTAGATCTGTCTCTTCATTTTTTAACCACATGAGTTGGAGGTTTTCTTTACTATTATATTTCACAGCAGTAAGTTGGGGTTTTGCAGGAGAGGTGTATTGATAAATATCATCAAAATATATATTTATTAAATACTTAGTTCCATATTTCTTTTTTACATCGATTGCGAATTCAATATTTCTGCTATTGCTTGATGGAGGATTGCTAACCGGAGAAATTAAGTTGTTATGTTCTAAATTATACGAATCAAATTCATCACCCCAAGCTGAATTATCATCATAAACTTGCTGATAAGCAGCATAGCTTTTCTTTTTAACTTTACGGCCAAAATTCAATTCGTTTTTACCGGAACGATTTGGTGTTGTTTTAATCAACTTTTCATCTTCATCGTCGATCTTAAAATCCCAATTACCATCTGCACATTTAATCGTAATCTTAGGGTAAGAACCATTAGCATTTTCAATATGGTAAATATAAATTCCCTTGCTCTTTGCCCAATCGTTGTTACTTAATTGCTGATGGTTTTCTAGCACGTACCATTCATCGTCACTTAATTTTATTCTTGCCGCTTCTACGTTTGTAATATAATCATCTAATTTAATTTCTGAATTTTTGTTTAAAGGAATGTCTTTGTATTTCATCCAACCCAATTTATTCCTTTCCCATGAATGCATTCCACGACTTGCATTCCATACTGGTCCGCCTGTCATTAAAGCGAGATTAGTCACATTTTCAATATGAAAGGCACCAAACAAAAAGTGACCAAACTCGTGAGCAAGAACGTATTTTGTATAATTGTAACCATTATATCCCCCACGGGATTGGATTCCGGATCCATGATCTAATCTCCCGGCTGCAATTTTAACTCCATCATCTGTTTCAATATCTTCATTTAAATAGAGATGTGCAATTCCAGTCCAACCATTATTGAAGAAAAGTCTATTTTCAAAATTCCTATATAGAATAAATATCATATCAACTTTTCCGTCAGACTTATTTACATATTTACCATCCTTGTCTTTTAACCAATTATCATATTTAGAAAAATCAATTTCATCATCGAGCTCGGTAAGAATCTCTGAGTTTACTTCAGCTATTGATGAATAATGTGATTGACTAAATTTTGGCACAACTACTTTTGGATAAACATCACCATAAAGCATAAAATAACCGTTAGACATTTCATAGAAATATTGTGTAAGATTTTTGTTCGGAAAATTTAATTCAGTGGAATTATTAAGAAGTGTTTGAGACCATGAAGGCAAAATGGTTTTACTAATTTCCCAACCTTCGCTTTCTTTTGTCGTATCATCCTGAAATATAACATTGATTAGCAGAGCACGCAGTTCACCCTTCGAGGTGACATGTTTTCCTCTATTTTCTAATTTTTCATTAGTCTTAAAAAGATTTGTTTTTGTATTAGTCGTACTTGAATCAAAAGTTTGCACTGAACATGAAGTTGCAAACGAGACTATGATGAATAACTTGACGGGGTTTAGCCATATATTATTGTATAACCTCATAAATCGTATTTATATTCTAAATCTTTTACGCTAAATTCAAAGTCGTCATTTTCTAACTCATCAATATCATCAAGCAGCGCCTCAACTGAGTTTTTATCAACTGAACTTGATTTATATATGTCAATCAAATATTTAATGGTGTCATAACTAAAGTTCTTAAAATCTAATTCCTTTGCTTTTATAAATTTCTGTTCTGCTATTTTATAGTCATTCTGTTCAAAATAATATACCCCGGAATAGTAATTATAAAGACTTTCAAAGAATTTTGACCCATTAAAATTTGGAGGATTATTTAATAATTTAATAGATTCATTTTCTTTATAAAATAAACCTTGTCTAAAATGAATGATATTCTTTGTTAGCTTCGGTTCATTGTTAAACTGATTTGCAATTGTCAAAGTATTCTCTTCCAAATCATTTGCAATAATTTTCGCTTTTTCAGTATCATCCAGCATAAGATTATTCAATAAGTGATTTAACTTGTTATTATTGTAAACCCATGGGAATATTTTACCTTTAGCAGTTAGCAATGTATCATATATACTATTAGACTTCTCATAATCTCCACTCATGAAAAAATAACTAGCTTTAATAAAAGGATATATTTTATTCTTTTTATCAGCCTCAATAATTCTTCCGGCTTCTTTAATTCTGAATAGATACAATAATTCATAACAATACCAATTCGAAAAATGAGAGTTATCTGGAAACTTATCATACATAACTTTAAGAATTGGCATAGCGTCAAGTTTATTGTTTTCTAATCGGGCATAAAGTTCAGCTAATATCATTGTTGCTTGCCATTTTGAAAAATATCCTTCATTCATAACTTTATGCAAATATTCAATTCCGACTCTTCTATCACCGGAAAGTCCCAGCACACCAGCAATAAACTCAGTGAAGCCTCCCATTCTATCGACATAATAATTCATCATTCCCAATAACAGATATGCATCAGTATAATTTGAATCTTCTTCAATAACTTCTTCAATAATATTTCTTCCATCTTTCCCGCTGCTGAATGCTAAAGACCATGATCGATTTACACCATAGAGACGTCCCATTAAACCATAAATACTACCTAGATAAAATTTATTATAAATAGATAAATTCATATCCTCATAATCTTCATATTTGTCAACAATTTTTTCAGTGTAATTAATCAATTTTTGATTTAAAGAATCTCTCAAAGCTCTTCTATTGCTAAAGGTAACTTGGTTTAATTTATCTATATTTCTTATCAGCTCAATGTTTAAGAAAAGATAGTGATACTTTAATTCATCCATGTTGTCAGATTGAGATTTCAGAAGATTAGTTGCTTGATCAAACTGATAATTCAATCCTAGTTCCATTATTTCATTGTCCATAGGAGTTGGTTTTCCGTTGGCAATAATTAACGAAGTGAAAACAAAATAGATTAATGCTTTTTTAAGCATATAGAATCTCAAATTAGTTTTTGAATTATTAAATAGTGAAATTTGATATTATACAATCAATTTACAAAGTTGATTCAAATAGTTTCGGATTTTTTATATAAAAATGATCTTATGTTGAATAGCTCAATGGAGAATTTTATCTATACTTACTTATTATCTGACAAAGCTTTAAAGGCTACTGCAAATAATTTAATCTGTTTAAGCATGGCACCCAATCCATTTTTTCTTGTGGGTGAAAGATGTTTATCAATACCAATTTTATTTAAGAATTCGGGAGGTGAAGAAAGTATATCTTCCGGTTTTTGATTTGAATAAACTTTAATTAACATTGCAACTAAACCTTTTACAATCATTGCATCGCTATCACCAATGATAATCATTTTATCGTCTTCCAGTTTTGCATGCATCCAAACTTGTGATTGACAACCGGATATTTTATTTTTTTCAGTTTTAATTTCGGAATCAAGTTCGCCAAGTTCTTTTCCCATCTTTATTAAAAAGGAATATTTATCATCCCATTCTTCAAATTCAGTAAACTGCTCTACGAATTTGTTTTGTTCTTCTTTAACTGACATATAAAAACTCATTTTGTTGTTTCTTGGATTTCCGACAATAACATTCGGAAATGACATTTTTTCACAAAGAAATATACCTAAATAATTATTTTTTATCTGAATGGCGTTTTTGAAGATTTGATATTATTTCTGAAAATTCAATTCCTTGGTCTGAAAACATAACCATCAAGTGAAATATAAGATCGGAAGCTTCATTAATAATTTCTTCTTTATCCTTATTTTTAGCTGCAATAACTGTTTCAATTGCTTCTTCACCAACTTTTTGAATTATTCTATCAGAACCTCTTTTAAATAAGGTAGTAGTATATGAGTTTTCCGGAAGATCAATTTTTCTTTTCTTAACAAGTTTAAACAGGTAATCTAAAAACTGAATATTCTAAAATTTACTTAAAAAATATGGAAGCATATCTCGCCAAGTTTGCCAGTCATGTTTCATATTAAATCCCCACAAATCAAGCCAGTGTTGAACTCCTTTTGAATTAAGAAGATTTGATAAACGGACCGATGAACTCGGATCTTCAAAATCGCCTTGTCCAGAGGCAATTACTACACCTAAATTATTTCTCATTTGATTAAGATAATTTTCATCATGCACATTCGGGAGATAATCAATGGGGGAATTATAGTAAACGTGATCATCATAGTGTCCCCGTGTATAATACTTCAAATCGTATACCCCGCTCATTGCAATTGTTCCTCTGAATACAGAAGGAATTCTCAAAAAATGATTCATTGCATGATAGGCTCCTACTGAAGCACCGGTTGTAATAATTGGAGCGTGACTTTGACAATTATTATAAATAAATGGAACTACCTCTTCAATTACATACTGATTATATTGACCGTGTCGTAAAGACTTATGCGGCGGATACATTTCTCTATTCAGCCATGATTCATTATTGATGCTATTTATTGAATAAACTTTAAATTTTCCTTCATTAATAAACCAAGCAATTGAATCAATCATTTGGAATCGCTCATACTCTAAAAAGTCAGCTCCTGCGGTTGGAAACATTAAGAGAGGTGTTCCGTAATGACCGTAAACAACTATTTCCATATCCTTAGTCAAACTAGGGCTATACCATTTATGAATTTCTCTTTTCATTTTCACCTTTTTATTTCGTCAGTTTCTAAACTTAGATTTATACATTAGTAAAGTCAAGATGTAAAACAATTGTCATAATTAATTATATAGATTTAAAAACTTGATTGCCTTGTTAAATAGGAATAAATTTATTGTTTGTTAAAAAATAATTGAAATCGTATCAATGAATAAATTTGAATTAGTATCAAGCTATAAACCATCCGGTGATCAGCCAGAAGCTATAAAACAATTGACTGAGGGAATCTTGTCGGGTGAAAAACACCAAACATTACTTGGTGTTACCGGCAGTGGAAAAACCTTCACAATTTCTAATGTAATTGCAAATGTAAATAAGCCGACGCTTATAATTTCTCATAATAAAACTTTAGCCGCTCAGCTTTATTCAGAATTTAAGGCATTTTTCCCGAATAATCCTGTTGAGTTTTTTATAAGTTACTATGATTACTACCAACCGGAAGCATATGTTGTTAAACGCGATCTTTATATCGAAAAGGATTTTGCCGTTAATGAAGAGATTGACCGTTTACGACTACGGGCAACAACTTCACTAATTGAGGGCAGAAATGATGTTATCATTATTGCAAGTGTGAGCTGTATTTATGGTATTGGTGCTCCCGATCAGTATGCACAGCAAATATTATTTCTTAAAAAGGGAGAAACGATTGAAAGAAAAAAATTATTGCGAGCACTCATAGATATTTATTATGTCAGAAATGATGTTGAATTTACAAGGGGTACTTTTAGAGCCAGAGGTGATGTAGTTGAAATAATTCCGGCCTATCAAAATGAAGAAGCGATAAGAATCGAGTTCTGGGATGATGAAATAGAAAAAATCTCTATAATAGATGCAATTACCGGAGACTTTATTAAAGAGGTGGAATCAATTCCTGTTTATCCTGCAAAATATTTTGTAACCACTAAAAGTCAAGTGACAAATGCAATTCAAA
>CAYXXW010000185.1:0-6021 GCA_964469115.1 uncultured Melioribacteraceae bacterium | reverse complement strand
ATATTATTGGATCAATATTTAAATTTACCTTTGTAGAAAACCCCGGTATGGCATTTGGAATTCATGTAGATGGATACTTTAAGTTATTCCTTTCATTATTTTCACTAATTGCCAGTGTTGCAATCGCTGTCTATATCTATAAAGTCAGAGAACAAAAACTGCTTTTTAGAGTTGCGCTTGCACTAATATTAGGCGGTGCGGTTGGTAATTTAATAGATAGATTTTTCTATGGGATAATTTTTGATTATGCGCCTCTCCTTTATGGTAGAGTGGTAGATTTTCTTCATTTTGATGCACTTGGGTTTACTGTTTTTGGAAAATCTTTTGACAGTTTTCCTATTTTTAATATTGCCGATTCATCAGTTACAATTGGTGTTTTTATTCTGTTAATTTTTCACAAAAGTTTTGAAGAGAAAAATATAAATAATGAGTTAGAAGATGATCAAAGTATTATTGATAATACAGATTTGAAAGATGACAATAGTAACAGAGAAGATAATAAAGTTAGTTATAACTGAGGGTCAGAAGAAGCAGCGAATTGACTCCTACATTGCAAACTGTTTAGAAAACACAACTCGCTCCCGCATTCAAAAACTTATTAAAAATGATTTAGTTACGGTTAATGGAAAGATTGTAAAATCAAACTATATTGTTGAGCCAAAAGATGAAATTATAATTACAATTCCCGTTTCACCCAGACCGGATAAAATTGAACCTGAAGATATTCCACTAGATATAGTTTATGAGGACGAATATTTAATTATTGTAAATAAGCCGGCCGGTATGGTCGTTCATCCATCTTATGCAAACTACACAGGTACTCTAGTTCATGCTCTTATGTATCACTCTCAACAGTTAAGTAAATTAAGCGGTGATTACAGAGCGGGCATTATACATCGCATTGATAAAGATACTTCGGGTTTGCTTGTTATCGCTAAAAATGAAGAAACACATGCTTTTATAGCAAAGCAGTTTGCCGATCATACAACCGAAAGGGAATATTGGGCCGTTTGCTGGGGAAAATTCAAAGACTCTACAGGTGAAATTTTTGCAAATATTGCTAGAAGTAGAAGTGATAGAAAGATTTTCTCGGTTTCCAAAACTGAGGGAAAAGTAGCGCATACATTTTATGAAGTTTTAGAAGAATTTGATTTTGCAAGTTTGATTAAACTAAATTTAAAAACAGGAAGGACTCATCAAATAAGGGTTCATTTGGCTCATATTAAACACAACATTTTTGGTGATCCAACTTACGGTGGCAGAAGAATAAATTATGGGTATGAATTTCCCAAAATAAAAGCCAGAGTAAATAATTTGCTTAAAATAATTGATAGGCAAGCATTACATGCAAAAACATTGGGATTTGTTCATCCAGCCACAAAAGAAAAAATGAAATTCAACTCAGATTTACCAACCGATTTTACCAACCTTGTAAATGAATTAAAAAAGAATGATTAATTTAATTCAGGTATAACTTCAATTGTTCCATCAACTGGGAGTTTAATTTTATATTCTTTTTTTCGTTTGTTTGTTAGGTAGCTTTCTCTTAACCAAGGATTGTAAAGTTTAAGGATTTTATAATTAAGTCCATAAGATTTAGCAAATACCGCCCAGCTTGCAACACTACTGTCAACACTTACTTCGAATGTTTCGAAAGGCTTATGAAGTTGATCATCCTCTAAATAAAATCCGTAATCTTCTGGATTATTCATCATTATTTTTGTGGCTAAAATCCTAAATACATATCTAGAGGTTTCTTCACCCAAAACTAAATTATAGTAATTGTTAGTTCCTTGTCGTTCCAACTGTTCGTTGATTCCATTCATTCCAAAATTATACGATGCAGCTGCCATTGTCCAATTACTGTATTTATTATAAGCAGCTTGCAGATATTTGCACGCAGCTTCAGTCGCTTTCTCAAGATGATATCTTTCATCAATTTCATTGTTTATTTCTAAACCATATTCTTTACCAGCGCTCTTAACAAACTGCCAAAACCCAACTGCATTTGCTGGAGAAGTTAAATTCATTAGTGTGCTTTCTGTTACGCATAAATACTTGAATTCATTCGGAATATTATTCTTTTCCAAAATTGGCTCAATAACAGGGAACCATCTGTTTGCCCGCTGAAGTGTAAGAATTGATAATGAATGCCAATAAGTGTTTACAACAAATTCTCTTTCTAATCTTTCATAGACTTCAAAATTATAAAGGGGCACCGGTTCACCGCAAAAATCAAGTTTGTCTGGTATTGTTGGTATAACAATTCTATGGCTTTCGGGCAATGGCTCTTCAATATTTAATGATAAATTTTCAGAATTATTAATAGTCTGAAAGCTGTAAAATAATAGAACTGCAGCAAATATCAATACTAGTGTGATTGTGAATGTATTATTAAGTTTAGATTTTTTATAATTCATATTTCTTTCAAATGTTAAATAAATTAGTTCCAAGTTTAGTCTATCTAATGTTAAAAAGCAATACTCTAAGAGATTGTTATAGATTTAATGAATAGTACTTCAAAGAAGCATTCACTTTTGCTAATTACGATGCGGGGTTTTCAAATTTTATGAAAAAGGCAATTAAAATTATTATCGAACCAAGAGTCAATTGTATTAAATTTACATATTCATTCAAAAATAGAACGGCAAATATTACTCCTAGTGGAATTTTAAGATTATTCAAAACTGCCAATGATCCGGCATGAACTTTTGTTACGCCAACATTCCAAAGAAAAAATCCTAAGCCAGTAGCTATTCCGCCAAGGTATAAAAGGGATAACCATTGATTTAGTGATATTTCTAATTCAGAAAAATTTGTCGAAGAAAGGGTAACAATTGATGTAATGAAAACAGCTCCCAAAAATACAACTGCATAATACTCCTTTTGTTCGGTTACCATGTTATTTTCAAGAAGTTTTTTGTAGTAAACTTGTCCAATTGCAAAAAGAATATTGGAAAGCTGTACCAATAAGATTCCTTTCCAAAAACCAATTTCAGTTTGTTCGGAATAAATAATAATTCCTGAGCCAATTATAGCAAGCAGTGCCTTAAGCCAATTTATTGATGTGAATCTTTTTCCCCAAAGATCAAAGGCAATTATTACAAATATTGGAGTAAAAATAGTTAAGATAACTATTTCGTAAGCCTTCAAGAATTGATAAGCATAAATGTAAGCCATATACATCAATCCATATTGTATAATGCCAATTAAGAATAAGTGAGGCAATAATTTTTTATCAACATTTTTTAATCGTAAAAAGGGAATAAAAACAATAAAGGAGATGAATAATCTTACGAATGAAACAAAGAAAGGATCAACTGAGGTGAGAGTGCCTTTGATTAAGCTGAACGAAAGCGCCCAAATAACTGAAACTATAATTAAGTATATCATTTGTAATTTTATTGTTAGTTTACTCAAACCTAATTGAATGAATTCACTTTAACAAACACTAATTATTCACTCTGTTGTTTTACCATCGAGAATGATTTTTAGTATATTTAAAATTCAATTACGGAGAGAAAATGTTAATCTACAACACACTTACGAGAACAAAAGAAGAGTTCAAACCATTACATCCGCCAAAAGTTACAATGTACGTTTGTGGACCAACAATTTACGATTATTTTCACATTGGCAATGCACGTTCTTTCGTAATGGCAGATATTTTAAGACGCTACCTACTATATAAAAATTATGATGTAACTTTTGTAATGAACTTAACTGATGTTGATGATAAGCTGATCAAAAAATCGAATGAAGAGAATGTACCGGTTGAAAAAGTGGCAGACAAATATGCGGATGCTTTTTTTGAGGATATTGAGAAATTAGGAATTAAAAAAGCTGATGTCTATCCAAAAGCGACTGAAAATATGGATGAAATTATTGAATTGATTAAAGAATTGGTTGAAAGTGATTATGCTTATAATGTTAATGGAAATGTTTTTTATGAGGTTAATAAATTTAAAGGTTACGGAAAATTAAGCGGTAAGAATATTGAAAATTTGGAATCTGGCGCAAGGATAGAAATTAATGCAGAAAAGAGAAATCCGTTAGATTTTTCATTGTGGAAAAAAGCAAAACCAAATGAACCCTTTTGGGAAAGCCCTTGGGGAAAAGGAAGACCCGGCTGGCATGTTGAGTGCTCTGCAATGAGTATGAAATATTTAGGGAAGACAATTGATATTCATGCCGGTGGCAACGACCTAATTTTTCCGCATCACGAAAATGAGATTGCACAAAGTGAAGCTTGCTGCACAAATGAGTTTGTAAAATATTGGGTGCATTTTGGTTTCTTAAATATTAATGAAGAAAAAATGTCGAAGTCATTAGGCAATTTTTTTACTACTCGCGAAATTCTAAAAAAATATAGTGCAAATTCAATCAGATATTTTTTTAGTCAAACTCATTACTCCGGACCTTTAAGCTTCAGTGAGGAACTTCTTGAAAGTGCCGAAAAGGGATTGGAGAAAATCTATAATCTTGCACAGCGTATTGAAAATATTACTCCGGCTACAAGTGGTGATCTTCTATCATTTGAGCAAGAACGCTATCTCTTTGCATTTGAGAGGGCAATGGATGATAACTTCAATACACCGCAAGCATTGGCATCGGTCTTCGATTTTATTAGGGATTTTAACAAATTCTTGAATAAAAATGACAATATCTCTGAGGAAGTTCTTGTAAATGCAAGGCAGTTTTTAACTAGCACACTAACTGAGGTATTGGGAATTAAATTATTCTCCAAAAGTGAAGCGAGAGATTCGAAAGAAGATGAACTTGTAAAATTACTAATTGATCTAAGAACAAAAGCGAAATCTGATAAGAACTATTCTTTGGCTGATGAAATTAGAGATAAACTTAAAGAAATTGGAGTAGTTTTAGAGGATAGTAAAGAAGGAACAAATTATAAAATTACCAGAAACTCTTAATGGTTCGGAGACCTTTGATAATAATTTCAATATCATTAGTTGTTTTAGCCGTTGTTTCAATTTTTACTTGGCTTATTTTTTTCAGCATTTATGAAGTAAAATATATACATAATTTTAATGCAGAAGAGTTAGTAGTAAATTCCAAGAATTGTATTGAATGCTTTGGGATTAATTCATTAGGACAAAAAATTCGTTACAGAGATTTAGATTTTAAAGTAACTTTAAAAGATTCTGAAGATAAGGTTGAACTTATTGAGAATGAGGATAAAAACAGAATTTGCTTCAAAACAATTCAACCCGGTGAAACTTCCTTTTCACTGTCATCCAAATATTCATTAAATCCATCGCTTCTGAGGATTAAAATTAATAAGAAATGAAATATTATTCATTAAAAATATACTTTTTTGTTTTACTTTTCTCCTTCACATCTGTTTTAGATCTAATGGCACAAGGTTCAGCCGGAAGTGATGCAACCAACGAGCTTATAAGCTTAATCGATCAACCTACAGCCGGTATTCTTCCTAAAGGCAATTTCAATCTTACTTTTGATGTTATGCCAAATGGAGTATTAATTACGAAAGCGGAACTTGGAATAATAAAAAATTTTAGTTTAGGTATTTCTTATGGAGCTTCAAACTTAGTGGGTGTGGGAAAACTGAATTGGTATAGATTACCCGGTTTTCACGCAAAGTTAAGAATATTTACTGAGACTAGGATGATTCCTTCCTTTCTTTTTGGCTTTAATTCTCAAGGAAAGGGTGAATACCGTAAAAGTGAAAAAAGGTACGACATAAAATCCAGAGGGATTTATTTTGCTGCTGCTAAAAATTTTAAGTTTTTGGGATATCTAAGTTTCCATGGTATAGTGAATTCGTCATTAGAAGATGAGAAAATTACTGAAAATATAAATTTTGGTATTGGACTTGAAAAGACGATTGGGCCAACAGTATCATTTATTGCAGAGTATGATTTTGGACTAAATGATAATGAAAATAAAAATTTTGGAAGAGGGAATGGTTACATGAATTTAGGATTACGCTGGTCGGCAAGTTATGGCTTAACAATTGGTTTTGATCTAAGAAATTTATTG
>CAYXXW010000184.1:3781-6033 GCA_964469115.1 uncultured Melioribacteraceae bacterium | reverse complement strand
TATGCTTAATGATTTTCAAACTCTTAATCTATTTCCAGTTTCCATTTTTGAAATATTGATCAATGTTTTAGTTGCTCTTAGTTGTGGACTATTTATTGCATACATTTATAAAAAATCTTACCGGGGAGCTGGATATTCAGCGGCATTTTCAAATTCTATGATTATTCTTACTATGATTACATCTATAGTAATAATGGTTATAGGCAACAATCTTGCACGTGCATTTGGGCTTGTTGGGGCTATGTCAATTATTCGCTTCAGAACTGCTGTTAAAGATACACAAGACATTGTCTTTATATTTTTTGGATTAGCCATAGGCATGGCTTCCGGAGTAGGATATCATAAAATGGCTATTTTTGGCTCCCTTTTAATAGGGGTTATGATATTACTATTAACTAAATCAAATTTTACATCAACCAAACCAAATGACTACTTGCTCCAATTTGTATTCCATCCGAATGGTGATGAGGCACCACCATATATTCCCGTGTTAAATAAATACTGTAAAAGGCATAATATAATTAGCGCAAAAACAGTTGAGGATAAGAACATTATGGAATTGGCGTATTATGTAAAGTTTAGAGACAAAGAAAAGAATCCAGAATTTATACGTGAATTAGATAGTGCACATGGAGTAAAAAACATCAGTCTCTTTTTTGATGAAGACGAAATTTAAGTATTGCTGAACTTCAGACATAAAAATTTTAATATTTAAAAAACCTTTTCTACAGACATTAAGGGTTTTTAATTTTAAATTATTCCCACCGCATGATATTTGCAAAATTGTCGTCAAAATTATTAGAACAATAAAGTAAAATAAAAAGAGAAATATATTATGAAAAATACCATTGTTAAAATAGCCGCAGTCTTATTGCTCATATTTATCGGTTGTATGGAATCCGCAACAGCTGTTGATCCACAAGAAGAAACAAATAATAATTTGCCTGATATTACAGGCTACCCGATAGTAAGTACAAACCAAACTAAATTCTATGGCAATACAAATAAAATATCAGCGCCATCATCAGGAAGTTCTTTCTATGGACAAGATGCGAATTACTTGAAAAATGAATCTCAATACCAGGACAACGGTGATGGGACAGTAACTGATTTAGTTACCGGTTTAATGTGGTCTCAAAGTTCGGATATGGATAACGATGGAGATATTGATGCGTTAGATAAAATGACTTATACAGAAGCTCTATCTGGTGCTTCGAATTTTGATTTAGCTGGTTATAATGATTGGCGTTTGCCGACAATTAAAGAACTATATTCTTTAATAATGTTTAGTGGAATCGACCCAAGCGGATATGAAGGAAGTGATACAGGCGGATTAGTCCCATTTATTAATATAGACTATTTTGATTTTGCTTATGGGGACACAGATGCTGGTGAGAGAATTATTGACGCACAATTTGCAACAACTTCCATGTATGTAGATGGAGAATTACTCTTTGGAGTAAATTTTGCCGACGGTCGCATAAAAGGCTATGGTCTACAAATGCCCTTTGGCCCTGGCGAGAAAACCTTTTTTGTAATGTATGTACGCGGTAATACCACATATGGGATAAATGAATTTGTCGACAACGGTGATAGTACAATTAGCGATAATGCAACTGGATTGATGTGGATGAAGAATGATAGTAAAACAACTATGAATTGGGAAGATGCTTTGGACTATGCTGAAAATTTAGATTATGCTGGTTACTCTGATTGGAGGTTGCCAGATGTTAAAGAATTGCAAAGTATTGTTGATTATACCAGATCGCCTGGAACAACAAATTCAGCAGCAATTGATCCATTGTTTAGTGGCACACAATTTACAAATGAAGCTGAGGAAACTGACTATGGTTTCTACTGGTCAAGTACAACTCATTCTAACTGGTCAGAAGTTTCGGGTGGATTTGCTTCTTATGTTAGCTTTGGTAGAGCAATGGGTTATATGAATGGATGGGAAGATGTTCATGGAGCCGGGGCACAAAGAAGTGATCCGAAAGTTGGTGATCCGAGTGATTATCCAACAGGACATGGACCGCAAGGTGATGCTATAAGGATTTATAATTATGTAAGATGCGTTAGAGACTTGGATTAATCTAAGGATAGGCTAAGGAAAGTCAGCGGGCATTTTAGATCTAAATGTCTGCTGAAGTCTTATGTTAATAGCAACACTGAATTATTTTAAGTGGGTTTTTTAGATAATTTATCAGTATTGTAAAAGAAGGATTTACCATGCTGCCATGATCAAATCCTTG
>CAYXXW010000184.1:0-3681 GCA_964469115.1 uncultured Melioribacteraceae bacterium | reverse complement strand
CTTGCGTGTTTGCCCCGAACAAGAATTAGATGATTTCCTAAAGGATTATTAAGCAATTCACTGACTGATTCGGTTGTCAATTGAATTTCAACTTGTGTCCGACAAAGGTGCTCTGAATTTCCTGTACCAATAATATTTCCTTCTGTTAGCCAAATTTTATTCATTTTTGATCCACCAATTCTCAATAATGTTATTGGACCATTTTCAAAAGTCCCTTGTAGACCAACTCCAATACCGGATTCAAAGTGTGATCTTAAGTCATAGCTCTGTACTATGCTTTTTGGTACAGTACAGTGCGCAAGCCAAAGAGAATTCTTTCCCTCGTTTATCTGGGCTGGATTAGCCATCCAAGGAATTTGATTTAGTAACTTATAAGCCCAAAGCATACCAATAGTGCTGACCAAATCACCTTCGCACCCCGCAATGTAACCTTCATCATTTAATTGAGCTAAGCCAATGCAGCCAGTAGTTTTAATATCAAGAACCAAATCAAAACAGCGAACAGTTAGAGCGTTAAGTTTGTATTTAGAAATTAATTGCTTTAGTGCCAAGTAAACACGGACATTATTTTCAATGTCATTTTGTGATGGCTCAATTGTGTTTTTTACATCCCCTAAATTTAATTTGATGGACGAAGAAATTTCTTTGTGTGAAATATTTTTCATAATTGTAGTAACTTCATCCATTGCAATGGGAATAATGGTAGGGCCCCAAATTTCTTTTACCGTTATTGGATCCGGACTACTTGCCACCAGCCAATCAGAGGGGTCTCCGATTAAGCCAATGCGTGAATCCGAGAGTGAACTTTGAACTTCTAAATTACTTATTATATTTCTAATTTGATTAAGACCTTTTTCATCATCGAAACTATTGAGATAAAATATTTCTCCGCGTATTCCATCCTGCTGAATTCTGGCTAATGCTTCAAGTGATGCGGGAAGAGAGTTTTGCGTTGGATGTGCAATTATAAAAACCGATTCCTTTTTAACCGAAACCTCCCGTTGACTCTTTAAATCTAGAAGTAGTCTTTCTGTTCCGCCGGAAATAACAAAGTAGAAAACAGGAAATTTATAATTAAGTTCATTTTCTTTTAATCTTTTTCCGCCAATATTTTCTAAAGCATTAAAATAGTTTCCTGCAATTATTACCAATTCTTCCTCAGTTTTAATAAAAGATGATTTTACAGGTATAAAGCCAAATTGTGCGGCCATTATTTTCCAAGTTTAGTGAAATGAATTATAAATATAAGTCGATTTTTCACGTTTCACAAAATTGTAAATTATTATGCAATGAGATAAAAAATCGGTTATTAAACAAAAGACGCAAAAAGATTAACCAAATTTCATTATCCTCATTAATTTTACCGGCACTTTTCTTTAAAGTAGCCGGAGCTCTTACCCAGCTTGTATTTGCCCCGTTAACTATTGGGCAATTTGGTGAATCTTCAATATAGTTATGTGAAGTATTTGTACTATTCCTAATGTTTGGCACTTCAATGATTCTCATTCTCTTGTGGACTTGATTTTTTGAGGGGAGGAAGGTTTTCACATTGGGATTTAGAATTTCTTCTTAAGATCAAAGAATAAGCAGGGATGAGGTAATTTGTGTTGCTTTGAAAGAAACATTTTGTATGTTATTGACAAGTGAATGTTTTTTGCCTGTCAGTGAAGGTCCAATAATCCCCTCTAATTTTTAGATAATAATTCTGAATAATTGCTTAATATTAATATCAATATTTGATGAATTTGAGTAAAAAAATGAAAAATTTCATCAGCGAAATAAAAGACAGCAAAATCCGCAAATATCTCGTCCTTTATCTCAGTGCTTGTATCACAACAATAGGTGTAGTTCATCTGTTTAGTTTTAGATATAAATTGCCAACTTTCATCTTCGATACACTTTTAATTATTCTTTTATTTGGGATTATCTCGGTAATAATTTTAGCTTGGTTTCATGGCAAAGAAGGTTCACAAAAAACCAAATCCATTGAATACGTTCTTCATTCAATTATTTTAATTGCGGCAGTTGGGAGTTCTTATTTTTTGGCCAATAGAGGTCCAATTATGATACTTGAACTAAACTCTAAAACAATTGCAGTTTTGCCGTTTACTAATTTAAGTGAATCTAAAGAAGACCAATATTTTATAGATGGAATAACTGAAGACATTTTAACTCAGCTGTCTAAAATTTCTGAACTTCGTGTAATATCCCGGACCTCTGTAATGAAATATAAAGACTCAAATCTTACTATTCCGGAAATTGGGCGAGAATTAAGCGCGGGTGCAATTTTAGAGGGAAGCATCAGAAGATCGGGTGAAAAAGTTAGAATTACCGGACAATTAATTAACGCAAATAATGACGAGCATATTTGGGCTGAATCATTTGATAGAAATGTTGATGATATTTTTGTAGTTCAATCTGAAATAGCAAAAAGAATTGCGAATGAACTTGAAGCCAAACTTGCACCAAAAGAAGAAATGCTGCTATCAACCAAACCGACGAATAACATTGAAGCGTATGCGTTTTGTTTAAAGGGCAGAAAATTTGCTTCAAGATATACAAATGACGATAATGAAAAAGCAATTGAATTTTATAAGAAAGCATTGCAGATAGATTCTAATTATGCACTAGCCTATGCAAGCTTAGCATCTGCATACGATCAAAAAGTGAGAAGATATTTCGATTCAGAAGAATGGCGTGATTCTGCAATTGCAATGAGCAATAAAGCTTTGTCAATCAATCCAAATTTAGCAGAAGGGCATTCGTCACTTGCAAAAAGTTATGAGGCAAAACAAAATTATAAAATGGCAAAGTATCATTACGAAAAAGCTATCCGTCTTAATCCAAGTTACTATGCTGCAATTTATAATCTGGGAGTGGTTTACTATAACGAAGGTAAACTTGATAGAGCATATCAATTAATCAAAGAGTCGATATTACTTGAGCCGGACAATGTTTTTGGATATACCGTGATTGGTGGAATTTATCAAAAATTTAATTGTGATAAATTAGCCTTAACTAGCTTTAATAAAGCATTAGAGTTTGAGCCAAAGAATTTATTGGTGCACATCTATATTATTGATCAATATCTTCTGATGGAAGATTTAGTAAATGCGGACAGATATTTTACAAACTTAAAAGAGTTTGCTCCCGAATGGTTCTATACTTTCTCAACTGGGGCAAAGTTAGAGATGCTGAAGGGCAACTATAAGGAATCGAAAAAATATTTTGATAAAGTATTTGAATTATCAGGCGCAGTAGAATATGATTATGCATTTATTCTCTCTAAACTCAAACAAACAGAAGAAGTGGACTCAATACTGAACAGAGAAATAAATAACTATAGCGAATCAATAAAAAATTCAGAAAACGGCTTAAGTTTTTTACAAAAAAACTTAGCGGATGTTTACTCACTCAAAGGAAGTTACAAACAAGCATTGAAATTATTAAACAAAGCCGTAAATAACGGATGGTTTGAATACAGAATAAATTTAACATATCCTTATTTAGATTCGCTGAAACAAGATATTGGATTTAATAAAATTATAGATAGAATGAGGATGAAAACAGATTCCTTAAAAACTTTAGTCGGCAAAGATGATCCAAGCTCGATTGAATGCAACTAATTCTATATTTCTGTAGGTTTATTAGAGGCGCCCATTAGATCACTTAAGAACTGTA
>CAYXXW010000183.1:0-6063 GCA_964469115.1 uncultured Melioribacteraceae bacterium | reverse complement strand
AGAATTGAGCAGTGAAGGATCACTATGATATCTTTTATATTTTATTAATTTATCCTCATCGAAAAGGGAATAGAATCCTTCCACGTATCCACTGTCTGTAACAGCAATGCTTCTCCATAAAAGTGTATTAAATGGTGCTGGTCCGGTCAGAAATTCTGTATAGTTAATATTTTCTTGTTTTAATGATTCAATAGTTAAAGAGTTCACATGTAGTTTTATTCCAACTGACCATATCAAATATAAACTGCTTATTATAAGTCCCAAATAGTTCATTTTATGAGCAAATTTTGGATCAAACTTTTTAAAGAAAAGAAATGACAATCCAATTAACAGTGGTATTGTATAAAGTGGATCAATTACAAAAATCGTGCTCCAACCGACGGGGAAATTTGAAAAGGGTAGAAATAATTGTGTCCCATAAACTGTAAAACTATCTAAGAGTGCATGTGTAAATAGGGCTAATATTACTAATAAAAACCATCTGAATTTGTACATTTTCGTCTGGGGATGTATTTTCAGTATAAGCCAAACAAAAAGAGGTGAAACAAGCAGCATAAAAAAGAAAGAATGACTAGCTGCTCTGTGATAAGTAAAATCTCTAATTGCATCTCCCATTGGGATCAATACATCAAGATCGGGCAATGTGCCAAGAATAGCTCCCCAAAGACTTGCCTTACGTCCGACATATTTCCCAATTACAGCCTCGCCAACAGCTGAACCAAGTGCAATTTGAGATAGTGAATCCATAATAGTAATTTCAATGTATTAAATGACAAAAGGTATTATTTAAAAGTAGAAATTAAGCAAAATAATAATCAGAAGTAAAATTTTTGATGAAATTTTAAGAATAAGGCTCAATCAATTATTTCAAACTGATTGAGCCTATAAATTAAGAGGGAACTTCTACTTTTAGTAAGACGTTGTTAATTGCTTCAATCATAGCTGGTTTTGGTAATGCGCCTTGTGCCATTTGTGGTTTATCATCTTTTGGACAAAACAATAGTGAAGGAATACTTCGAATGCCAAAAGCAGCTGCTAGTTCTTGCTCAGCTTCCGTATCAATTTTATAGATATTAATCTTTCCTGCAAATTCTTCACTAAGTTCTTCAAGAACAGGAGCAACCATTTTACAAGGTCCGCACCAATCTGCGTAAAAATCTATTAAACATGGTAGCTCGCCTTCAAACTTCCATTCTTTATTTTGTTCGAAATTAAAAACCTTTTCTAAAAATTTCTCTTTTGTTAAATGTTCAGTCATTTTTCCCCTTCTGTTTGTTAATTAATTACACGTTAGATGCACCTATTGAGCTAAAGATTCATCCAAATTCAATTAATTTTAATCTCACTACCAACTTATAACTTATTTGTATAAATTTTGTTATTAATTACAAGGCTGTATTCAAATTGATAAATAAACTGTTAAATATTTTCCTTTTCCTGTTTTCACTAACCCCACTCATTGCCCAAAATGAATCGATAGATAATGCCACTTATAGTTTTAAGCAGATTGGTGTCGATAAGGGACTTTCGCAAAGTTCTATACTTTCTATAACCCAAGATCGAAGAGGCTATTTATGGTTTGGCACCGCAACCGGATTAAACCGATATGATGGATATGAATTTTTAGTTTATTCGAATGATGCAAGTGATTCCCTTACCATTTCGGATAACGAAATTACTTCTCTCTTTGAGGATAGGAAAGGAAATTTATGGATTGGGACTTCAACCGGAGTGCTGAATAAATTTGACCCTCAAACAGAAACTTTTTCTCACTTTGATTTGGCAGGGAGCAGTGACTGGTCTATTAGTATGGAAGATGAAATATACGATACTCCAATTACGTTTTCCAGAAATCAAATAAGTACTATTACCACAATAGATCAGGATAGTAAAGGTAATCTTTGGGTTGGAACTTGGGGGAAAGGTGTTATACGGTTTAATTCTGAATCTAATAAAAAGAAATACTTCTATCATTTTCAAGACCGCGATAATTCATTAAGTTCAAATAAAATAATCAAAATATTAGTAGATAATGAAAATATCATTTGGGTCGGTACTTTTGGCGGCGGCTTAAATAGGATAAGCACTGACGCTCTAGATCAAAGCAAAGTAGTTATTGAGCAATTGAAGGTTGATTCCAAAATTCTTTTTGGGGAACGGATTACCGCTTTGTATCAAGACTCAAGAAATGATCTTTGGATAGGAAGTTATAGCGAGGGTGTTTGTGTGGTTGATCAAACCTCTCTTTACAGCGCTCCATCAAGAATTAAATTAAAAGTATTAAATGACTCCCTTAGACATTCATTAAATAAAAAGTTGAATGTTATGGATATAATTGAAGATAGAAATTCAACTATTTGGATTGCAACTAATGGCGATGGTTTATTCAATTATTCCTTGAAAAATAGAAAATCTCAGCACTTCACTCATGAAACAAGTAATCCTAATTCATTGGGTGAGAATGAACTTCAATCACTTTATGTTGATCAATCTGGTATTTTATGGATTGGCACACAGTTAGGAACAGGAATTAACAAACTCGAAAGAAGATATAATAAATTTAAAACGCTACCTGTAAAAACTGAAGTGAACAAATCACTAAATGATAATATTATTTGGGCGATACATGAAGATAGTGAAGAAAATTTATGGTTTGGTACACACAGAGGCGGATTAAATAAATGGAATAAAAGAAGTAATGAATTTACATACATTCGAAAAAATAAGTTAGGCGATGATCATATCCGATCAATAGTGGAAGATAAATTTGGAAATTTATGGATTGGAACTTATTCAGGAGGACTTACTTTTTATAATAAAGAAAATAAATCCTTCAGAAACTTTAGTGAATTAAGCAATAACTCAAATTCAGTTACTTCAAATCAAATTCAATCTTTGTTAATTGATGGCGATACAACACTGTGGATTGGTACCTTTGGTGGTGGGCTAAATAAACTGGATCTTGTAAAATTTTATAAAACCGGATTGGCGCAGTTCAAGTCGTTCGTCCAAAATCCTTCAGAATTGGAGTCCTTGAGTGATAATAGAATATATATATTGTACCAAGATAGGCACAAAAATTTGTGGCTGGGAACTCACGGTGGAGGATTAAATAAATTTGATAAGCAGTCAGAAACTTTTACCGTATATAAATCTATCCCAAGTAATAAACATACTCTCTCTGATAATAAAATTATGTCATTGTATGAAACTGAAGATGGACGACTTTTAGTCGGTACTTTTGGAGGAGGATTAAATTTATTCGATCCTGAGCAAAATGATAATCAAAGGTTGAGTGAAAAAATATCACTCAATTGTTCAGATGTTTATGGAATTCTCAATGATAAGGATAGCGGTTATTGGCTGAGCACTGATAAGGGTATATATAACTTGGATAAGAGTTTCAAATCTTTTAGACAATATGATTTAAGTGATGGACTGCAGAGTCTAGAATTCAGCGGGGGTGCTTATGAAAAAGGGAGTGACGGGACATTTTATTTTGGAGGAATAAACGGAATTAATTTCTTTAATCCGCAAAATATTCAGTTAGATGAATTTTTGCCACCAGTTGTAATTAGTAGAATTAAGGTATTTGACGAACCAATAAAAGGTGAAAAAAAAGAACTGGTTTTTGGAAGAGATGAAAATTATTTTTCGTTTGAGTTTGCCTCTCTGGATTATAAGAATTCTAAAAAAAACAAATATCAATTTATACTAGAAGGATTAGATACAAAATGGTCTTTTACCGACTCAAAAGATAGAAGGGTTTTCTACACAAATTTGGCTCCGGGTGATTATACTTTTAGGGTCAGGGGAACAAATAACGATGGGATATGGAGTCCGAACGAAGCAAAGGTTAACATTACAATTCTTGCTCCATTTTGGATGCAATGGTGGTTCATTGGCGGTTTGATTTTATTTATTGGTGGTCTAGTGACCTTCTTGATTAACCAAAGAATCAGATATTTAGTAGCTCTTGACAAATTAAAATCAAATATTGCCGCAGATCTTCATGATAACATTGGAGCTGGCTTAACAGAAATATCTATTTTGAGTGAACTATCTGCAAATATTATAGATAAATCTAATTCAGCTACTAAACATCTTAATCAAATTAGTGAGTTATCGAGACATCTTACTGAATCGATGAGTGATATTGTTTGGGTGGTAAATCCTAAAAGAGATTCTTTGTACGATTTAATTGTACGCCTTAAAGACTCATACGGTGAACTCATTGCAGATTTGGGAATTAAGCTTGAAACCTCTGATTTGGATAAACTAAGCACTGTAAAGTTACCAATGGATTATAGACAAAATTTATATCTGATCTTAAAAGAAGCACTGAACAATGCAATTAAACATAGTAAATGCAGTAAAATTGATTTAGTAATCAAAATAATTCGAAATAAACTGTATATTATTATATCTGATAATGGAATTGGATTTGATACAAATAAGGTAGATTTTGGGAACGGAATTAATAATATTAAAGAGCGTGGAAGTAAAATAAATGGAAAAATTAAGATTATTTCCGAAATTGATAGAGGAACAAAAATTGAATTTGAGGGGAATCTATAATAAATGATAAATGTGGTAATTATTGAAGATAATCTAAATATCAGAGAAGGATTGGCTGCTTTAATTAATGGGACTAATGGATATTCATGCACCGGAGCATATGGATCTTGTGAGGAATTTTTAAAACTTTTACCTGAGCTTAAAGTTGATGTTGCACTTATGGATATTGGACTGCCGGGAATTAACGGTATTGAAGGAGTAAGGAGGGCTAGACTAATAATACAAGATCTAAATATTCTAATGCTTACTGTATATAAAGAAAGCAAGGTTGTCTTTGAAGCACTTTGTGCCGGAGCATGCGGCTATTTAGTAAAAAATACACCTCCCACAAGATTATTAGAAGCAATAAAAGAAGTTCACGAAGGCGGTTCTCCAATGAGCTCAATGATTGCTAGGCAGGTTATTACAGTTTTTCAGCAAAATAGTCCAAATATTGTAAGTAAAGAAAAATATAATCTTTCGGACAGAGAAAAAGAAGTTTTAAATAAACTTTCGGAAGGTGATAATTACCAGCAAATTGGTGATTCACTATTTATCAGTGTTGATACAGTAAGACATCATATAAGAAATATTTATAAGAAACTACATGTACATTCGCAATCCGAAGCTGTTGCAAAAGCTATTAGAAAAGGTTTAATTTAATTCAAAATTAACCTCTCACCAGGAACCTATTATTCTCACAATTCTTTTTAATAACTGCACAAAAAGTTAGTATATACTCGAAAAATGACTTGTTTTTAAGAAAAACCGCATAAATATGCGGTTGTTTTCTCCCTTGGTAATGAGTAATTACTTATTAGAATTTGATAAATCTAAATAATCATCATTCTTGGGGAGGAAATATGTTTAATGAAAATTTGATTAATACTCACGGAAATCCGATACCGGAATTAATAAATGATGAAGTCTATTCTCTTTTGCATAATAGAGGACTTATTAATGAAAAATCTGTGAGGGATTATCTCATTAAAAAAAGGTTTAAAAATTTGAGAGATTCTAAAATAAGGGCAAGTGAGGCAATAGACTCTTTAAGAGAAGAATATCCATATCTTCAGTTTGATACGATTAGAAAAATTGTGTATCAAACTTAAATTTAGACATAGAGCTAAGTGGGCATCAACTCATTTTTGGGCTTGGGAGCAATTACAAAGGGGAAATAAATTCCAAATTGTAAAATTCTTAAAATAATATGGTCAATATTAAACTACTATCATACTATAGCTCTAATATGAAGCTATATGTCCACTTTTTTCTTTAAAACCATTTAAGTTTTGCAAATCGCACCAGGTTTGGAAATCTCAAATTTTAGCTTTTTACAAATATTAATAATGCGTGAAGTTTAGACAAAAAAATAACCTCAACCTAAGTCAAAAATTTAAGTTGAGGTTTTAAAATATAAATGATGATGTTATTATTTATTATCGTCTATAAATTCTTCCTCATCATCAATTGAAATATCTTTTTTTGCGTTATCTTCTAAGATCT
>CAYXXW010000182.1:0-6125 GCA_964469115.1 uncultured Melioribacteraceae bacterium | reverse complement strand
TTGAGATATTTCGCTTTGCTCAATATGACAATATTTAATCACCTTGCCCAAAGTGTATTATTAACCTATCCATTTACTATATCTTTTGAATATAATTTAGATGCAATCCATGCACCAATCACAAATTCTATCCATGCCAAAGGAAAAACAATAAAGGCTGTACTCCATTCGCCCAAACCAGTGTTGACTGTAGCAATCCAGAAAATTCCTAATGTAGCAAAACATGTAGTAGTGCCTGAAATAATAATTGCTTTCATATTATTTCCGAATGAATTTGCACTTAGCCAAAATATGAAGACTAAAACAGCGGTCAGAATCGTATCCCACAACCCCCAAATTAGAGCATTACTTAATCCCATTTCTCCAATAACAATTCTATCTCCAAAAAATTCTAACATTCTTGGAAATACTACAAAAAGAGCTCTTGCTGTTTCAGCAATGTGAATCCAAATACTTGTTATTAAAGTTATAATTATAAATTGCTTCAAGTTAAAATCGTGGTTTTTCATTTTTTGTCCGGAATTTAATTCATATTAAGTGTTAGTTTTAATTCATTCAATATTGTTGCTGGGGCTGGAAAAGTTGGAGCTGAACGGTAAATTTCAACAGTTCTCTTTAAAACTCCAATTTTCTCACCAAAATCAAGACTGCTTAAGTTTGAGATTGTTTTATTCTCTATTTTTTTTGGATTCATCATCTTATTGTCTATTAAAAAATCTATTTTCTTTTTACAGCGACAAGGATTGTTTTCATTTACTATTCCACACTTATTACTTAAGAAATTTTGAATTTTTGTCCTTGACCGAGATAATTTTTTTCTGAAATTTTCAGGTGTTATTTCAAGTATTTCTGAACCTTCTAAACTGTTAAATTCAAGAATAACTGACAAAATGTAAACCATTCTGTCTACTTCATTTAAGCATAATAGAAGTCCTTGTGTACAGCCAATTCTGACTTCCTCTTCCAAAAGTGCGAGTTCGCCCTCATTTTGTGTGTATCTAACTATATCAGATTGACCAGTATCGATTTGTTCAGCATATTCATCAAAAGACATCGCATATTTGTTTGACTTCTTACCTTTGTGCGTGATTAAATAATTAGTAGCTACTCTGTAAACCCAGGTCGTAAACTTACTTTTTTGTTCAAATGTGCTTAAATGTGTTACAATCCTAATTAGTATATCTTGTGTTGCGTCTTCAGCATCTTCATGAAAAAGTAACATTTTTAAAGAGAGATTATAAACCATATCTTTAATTTCAAGAATTACTAATTCAAGAGCTTTTTTATCACCTGAATTAGCTTTTTCTACAAGGAAATTTAGATTTGCATTCATATTTTTCATTATTGTTCCACTTTAAATTTATCCCATACTATAATTAGACAATATAACTATACCAAGTGTGACAACTGCAAGAAAAAAAACACAACAAGGCTTTAATACATTCTAGAATGTATGCAAAAATAAAAACATTAATCTTCAAAAGGATTAATTTCATAGGTGAAAAAGCCTCAGACTTTTCCAACAACAAAATCATTGATTGACTATCACAACCCTCTTCCCCAATCATATTTTTCTAAAAAGCAAATTCCATTGAAACTAATATTTTTCTAATAAAGTTTGGGATACAATAAAAAATTGCCTATTTTTATATCGTAGACGATATAAACGTACGCGTCTTTAATGGAATGAGCATGTAAAGAATATTTCACACTGGAAAATCATTGAGATGAAAAAACAAGTAAAAACAACTTTGAATCAAAACATTTTTAGAATTCTTTTAGCCATTTTTATGGTCTATGCCGGATTTAGTCATCTTACTTTTAACCGAATAGATTTTCAGGCACAAGTACCTGATTGGGTTCCTTTAGGCAAAGATTTGGTGGTGATATTATCGGGCATAGTAGAAATGGGATTGGGTCTGGCCTTAGCTTTTTGGAAAAATGAACGGGCAAAAATTGGTTGGGCATTGGCGCTGTTTTTTGTTTTAGTCTTTCCAGGCAACATTGCACAATACCTGGACAGCAAAGATGCTTTTGGCGTTTTAGATTCAGATGCGGCGCGCTTAATACGTTTATTTTTTCAACCTGTTCTTATTGCCTGGGCCTTATGGTCGGCAGGTTCGTGGAAAGCATGGAGAACCAGTAAAACGAAGGACTAATGGACGACACACAATTACAATTAAGCAATCAAATATGCTTTCCGATCTATTCGGCTTCTCGTCTTATAACTAAAGCATACAAGCCTTATTTAGATAAACTGGGTCTTACCTATCCACAATATTTGGTACTTCTTGTATTATGGGAAAACGATATGCTAACTGTAAATCAGATTACAGAGAAGTTGCGGCTTAACACTAATACACTTTCACCTTTGTTAAAACGCATGGAGAAAATGGAGCTCTTAGAACGTAATCGCTCTTGCGAAGATGAAAGAAGTGTTATCGTTCAATTAACCGAAAGAGGAAAGCAGTTAAAAGTGAAGGCGCTGCCTATTCCTGAAAAATTATTCACGGAATTAATATCAGACAAAACCCAAAAGGAAGATATGTTGAAATTGAAAGATATACTTTGTGAATTGATATCAGTGCTCACCAATAAAATAGATTCTTCAGCTAAACAATAATTCTTGATTCATAATAAATAAAAGATGATAATTTAAATAAAATATAAAGTAAAATAGGAAAAGAAAACTATGGTATTATTAGAAAAATTAAATTGGCGTTATGCTACAAAAGCCATGAATGGAACAAAAGTCGCACAAAATAAAATTGATACAATTATTGAAGCAGCTTTACTTGCTCCAACATCAAGTGGTTTACAACCCTTTGAAATAATGGCGATAACCAATCAAGAACTAAAGAAAAAAATAAGAACTATTAGCTGGAATCAATCGGTGGTTACAGATTGTTCTCATTTACTTGTATTTGCAGCCTGGGATACATACACAGCCGAACGAATAAATAAAATGTTTGACCTCACTAATACTGTTCGTGGTTTTAAAAATGAGGGATGGGAAGATTACCGTCAAATGTTATTGAGCACTTATCCTCAAAGAGATGCCGAAGTGAATTTTAATCATGCAGCAAAACAAGCTTATATTGCATTTTCGCAAGCCATAGCAGCGGCAGCATTTGAAGGAGTAGACAGCACTCCAATGGAAGGATTTGACGCCGATGCATTGGACGAAATTTTAAAACTAAGAGAAAAAGGACTTCGGAGTTGTGTGATGCTCCCGCTGGGTTACCGGGATATTGAAAAAGATTGGTTAGTAAATCTTACTAAAGTTCGAAAAAGTAAAGAAGATTTGGTAACTGTTTTTGAATAGCAATTATTGGTGTACTAATGAAGGATAGCCCAGATATAGGCTAAAATGAATTTTTGGCAATTGATCTAGTTAGGATGAAAGGTCATTATTAGCTATAAAACTTTAGTGGTTTAAGTGTAACTTAAACCACTTTGTTGTTTATTCCGTATTCTGATATATGAATTTGAATGTTGTAAATACTGCAACTGAACACACCCTAAATGTTATAATCCTCTCCCCCAATCTCCCTTTTCTAAAAATAGGGTTCCATTTTCTTTATAGGAAGTATTTTCAGTATCTGATTTTTCTAGTAAACCAAAACTTAATACTTCTGTCGGACAATTAAAAACGCATGCAGAGCATCTTACACACTCAACATCATTCATAGTTATACCTTTGTTTGCATAATTCATTACATCAATACCCATTGACAAACTTTTGTTCAAATGTGCTTAAATGTGTTACAATCCTAATTAGTATATCTTGCGTTGCATCTTCGGCATCTTCATGAAAGAGTAACATTTTTAAAGAGAGATTATAAACCATATCTTTAATTTCAAGAATTACTAATTCAAGAGCTTTTTTATCACCTGAATTAGCTTTTTCTACAAGGAAATTTAGATTTGCATTTATATTTTTCATTCTTCTTCCAATTTTAGATCATGTTCACTATTATTTAGACAAAAGAAAGATACTAAGTGTGACAACAGAAATAAAAAAAATAACTTATTTGTATTTTAATCTTTACAAAAGATTAGAATTATGTTAATTAGCAATATGTTATTTTAATTTGTTAGAGAGTTATGCTAGATAAATATGAGCTACCCCAAAATTTACTCACTGTAGTCGGTGAGGAAAAAATTGATTTTTCTGTGAAAGCAAAACGTGCTAAACCTGTTAAAAATTCCATAGGCGTTATTTTATTTGGGACAGTCTGGACTGCCTTTACAAGTATTTTTGTTTTTGCATTTTTTGGTCCTCTTTTTAAGGGTGAAGAAGTTCATTTCACATCTAATGATATTCCAACAGTTGCTAGTCCGGATAATTTAGAGCCTCTAATTTTTCCTGCAATTATAATTGGAGTTTTTGTTTTAATTGGTTTACTAATGCTGGGTTTTGGGCTATACTCATTATTTAAAAAAGGCGGTTATTTTGTTGGAACTTCTCCGAGGTTAATTAGCTACCAAAATGGAAAGGTTCGTTCAATTGATTGGGAACAATTTTCTGGAGATATTTCAGTAACTGGAGATGAGATAAGTGGGAATCTCGCTTTACAATTGAGAACCGGAAAAATGGTAAGCAGCAAAAATAATAGAAGACGATATGTTCCCGAAACAATTTATCTTACCGGAATAAATGATGTATACCAAGTTGAAAAAATTTGCAGAGCAAGAATTAAAGAAAATGATCCTACTCCAGTCGGAAGTTAATTTCAATCTGAAAAACAAAATTTTGTTTACCTTCTTCAAATCATAAAAATTAATTAAGTTATTCCATCCTTACAATTTATTTAATTCATTTTCATCATATATAATTTGCATATTTTGATTCGATAGAAAACAGTCCCTCAACTAAGTTTGATTGAGGAATTATTTGTAATCTAATTCCTAATACCTTCAACGAATAAAAATCGCCTAATTAAATCAAATTGCAAATTCATTCAAATAAAGACCTAAGGTAGAATTAACTTTTAAATTCAATTTACAATGTGTAAATTAAAGTTAATTGCGTAGAAAAATAAATAAAGTCAGAAAATGAAGTCGTTAAAAGATAGTTCATAAATCTAACACTTATGTATTTTCAACAACCCATGAAACAGTTAAAAACGAAGATAATAATGCAGAAAAAAGCGAGGTTAATATGAGTGACGATACACCAAAAGTGACAGGTATAGGCGGAATATTTTTCAAATCAAAAAACCCGAAAGAATCTAAAGAATGGTATGGTAAAAATTTAGGACTGGCAATAAGTGAATACGGTTCTTCAATCGAATTCAGAAATGCTAACCGTCCTGAAGAAATAAATTATCTTCAGTGGAGTCCCTTTGCTGAAAATACAGATTATTTTGATCCATCGAAAAAAGAATTTATGATAAATTATAGAGTTCAGAACATTGAAGGACTGATAAAAAAACTAAAAGAAAATGGTGTTACAGTTGTGGATGAAATTGAATCCTATGATTATGGTAAATTCGTTCACATTATGGATAATGAAGGAAATAAGATAGAATTGTGGGAGCCGGTTGATAGTGTTTTTACTGCGATGGGTGGCGAAACTACTAAATAGTTTTACTCACTCAGCAAATACGATCAGAGTAACTATATGTGAATTGAAAATATTAAGTAATGTTCTTATCCAACTGGCCTAAAGTTTTATAAAAAACATTCTAGCCAGCAAAAACTCTTAATCTAACTGATGCTGGTCATTCAAAAAAGAGAACGGATACAATTTAATTTCTAACAAAAATGAGGAGGGTTTATCATGAAAAAAGTTGGTATTATCGGAGGTTCAGGTTTCATAGGAAGTCATACAACTAAAAAATTCCTAGCTGAAGGATACAAGGTAAAAGTTTCAGCCACAGATATTTCTAAAAAAGAAAAATATGAACATTTAAAACAGTTGCCAAATTCGGAGAATTTAGAAATTGTTCAGCTTAATGTTGAAAATAAATCACAGCTCGAAAACTTTTTAGAAGGATGTAATATTGTTGTGCATGGCGGCACACCTTTTCAGCTTGAAGTTAAAGATCCAAAAACTGAATTATTTGACCCAACAATTAAGGGAACTGAAAATTTTCTTGAAGTAATTCAAAAGACAGATG
>CAYXXW010000181.1:2246-6141 GCA_964469115.1 uncultured Melioribacteraceae bacterium | reverse complement strand
CTCGGCTAGTCATCAATGAAATCGACCGTGCTGGTGAAGACGTCCTGTCTTTCCTGTACGCCGTGCTCGATGACCCTGAGTTCGCTGAAACCACGCTGCCCACAGGCGAAGTAGTCCGTCCAAAAGAGGGCTTCCAGGTTGTAGCCACAATGAATGGTGAGCCAGACGATCTGCCTGATGCCTTGCAAGACAGGTTGGCAGTTGACATTGAGATCCATCAACTTCATCCAGATGCACTCCAGCGCCTCCCCGAGGACTTACGAGATGCAGCTCAGAATACGGCGCTTGCGGCTAATCCTGAACGTGCTATCTCAGTGCGTGCCTGGATGGAATACGCCATGTTGCGTGACAAAGTTGGTGAAGAAGTAGCTGCTGAAGCTGTCTTCGGACCCAAAGCTGCGGCAGCTCTAACAGCACTTCGTGTTGCTATTGATGCTTCTCCTGCTCATGACATGGCCGGTGTAGAACTTAATGACACAGATATGAGTGCAGTTAAGAACTTCTTGCACTGGTGGGAAGAACTAGGAAAAAACTACGAATCGTCGTATGCCCGTCAAGAGTTTGCTCGACGTTTCCCAGAAGATGATGGTTGGATTATTCCTTCTGTTACAGACTTTGAAAACAACAACGTCTATATCGTAGATCCCAATGCCAGAACATGGTTTGATACAGATTTCAAGCTGAAATCATGAGCAAGTCGAAGATACGTCGCCACCTTCGACCAAAACGCAAAAAGATCTTTGCGATTCCTGAAATCATGCCAGGACTTAGAGGTCATGGAGATTGGAATGTAAGGGAAAACCATTTCATGGAAACCCCACATACTCTCAATATGACAGGAGGGGATGGCGAACTCGCTATCCCCGAAGGCGACAGCAATTTCGACAAACGTGTTCGATTCCACGAACTGCTCCATGTAGCTCACTCACCCGTTGAACCACCACGACCGGTGGCTCGGGAAGGAAATCTACCAGTCATTGGAACTCGTGCTTTGTTGATTGCTGAAGAGTTCAGAATCAATAGCATACTCAGGCATCGTCTTGGATATGACATGTTGGAAGATTGGGAGTTCGAGAAAGGCGTTCTCCAATCTCAGCTTGATATTATCAAGTTTCAAAAGGACCCAACTGCAATCTTTGCAGCTATTGACATGATGATAGTACTCTTGCCACTGATCCCACCAGTAGATCAATTTGCTCCATCAGGTCCTTTACAAATCATGGATTCTCAGAATTGGCTCTTTAGACACATAGATTCTGTAGTTAAGGATACTGAAGATCCTATACAGAAAATGTGGTTAAAGTCATTCAAGACGATTCTTCAGAATGCCTTGTATGAGGTAACTAATGTCTTTGAACGTCCACTCCTAACACTTCAAAGAAGTAACATTGTACCAAGTTGGGATAAAGTCATCAAACTTGCCGACTATTTAGATCGCTTCCATAGAACGGAAGAGGCTATGATGAAAGCTGTCGCTAAAGCCGCTAATATGGCCGGTGAAGATCATGGTGACTTGGAACCACTTGTTAATAAACATTACAACAAAGGTACTAAAGAACTTGATAAGTTGCTAGAACTAGCTTCTAGGGGTAATGCAGGCGACAAACCTAAAACTGGAACACAGCCAAGCAAGAATGTCGAAGGCGTAGAAGTCAATGAGGCAGTCAAGTGGGGCAAGATGTCGGTCGAAAAGCCAAAATTGACCGAAAAACTGAAAGGAAAGTTCAGAACCAAAAGCAAGAAACGCTCATCCGATCAAGGGGTAGCACCCATATACGTTCATCGGTTTCTCACAGACGGTAAGGTCTTTGGGATCAAGCGGATGGAACCTGCGGTGTCAATTCTGTTGGACATGTCTGGTTCAATGGGATACTCAGAAAATGAAATACGAGAGATGGTTGAATTGCTACCTGGCGCCATAGTTGCAGGCTATGCTGGTGGTAATGACAGTGGAACACTCAAGATCATTGCCGAAGATGGTAAATGGACAAAAGATATCTGGCTCATAGAAGGCGGTAACACCGTGGACTTGCCAGCATTAGAGTGGCTAGCTGAACAGGAAGAACCCCGCATATGGGTATCTGATGGTCAGGTAGTTCCATCTAGGGGGGATATGCTAGACGCAGCAGAAGAGTGCCGGATATTCTGCTTGCAAAACAAAATCAACCTTGTTCCTAATGCACCGGCAGCACTTGAAGTTCTCAAAGGAGAACGAGTGTTAATGCGATGAAGGCTTCCTGGATTCGGAAGCTCCTGAATACCTTCTGGCTCTGGTGGTGGAACACTACGTTCTACGCCGACACCGGAGCCAGAAGGTTCCGTAAGAAAGTGCTGTATCTACAGCCCGGCTTTGGTCACAGCTACACGGCTATCATCCTACTGGTAGTCGTGTTGCTGTGGCTACTCCGACGCTTCGCTCAAATCCTGACCAACTACTTCTAGGAGATAACATGAAAATATACAAGATCATTGGTGTGGTCTTGCTTGCAGTGGGGCTGTTAACTAGTACGTTGGCAGTCACCGCCGTAGCAAGTGACCCCTGGGATGGTTATACCTGCAACACATATTCAAACCACTCAGGTAATGTGCCTGATAGGTACAACTCAGCGTTCTTTTACGAGCACGATTATGGTTGGTTCGGACCAATCGTAGTACCAAGTGGTGGACTCAGTTATCCGGTACCATCAGAATGGAACAGGTCTTCATGGGACAAAGTAAAGAAATGTACAAGCCCCCCACCCACTACGACGACAACGACTACAACAACTACAACGCTGCCGCCAACTACCACCACAACACCGCCCACGACGACCACGATCACGGTTCCGCCCACCACCACCACGGTAACGACGGTTCCACCCACTACCACAACCACGACGGTCCCCCCGACCACGACCACAGTTACCTCGACCACAACTACGACATTGAGTCCACCTTCAACTACGACCACTCCATCGACTACGGTCCCGCCAACCACAGTCACAACGACGGTTATTACTACAACCACAACTCTGCCTGAACTGCCTCGTACAGGTACAAACCTAACACAGGCATTCATCCTCGCAATCGCACTGCTCCTAGCAGGAACAGTTCTTGTGAATGCGAAGATGCAAGATAATGGGTAGGCCACGGCTTATCCCCCAGGGTCAAGAGCTGATAGACATACTCAGTGGAGCACCATCCCTCACCTACGCAGAGATTCACTATCTCTACGAATGGGGCGGTAATCCAAAGTCAGTCAAGCAAGCAGCTCACCGAGCAGGCTATCACCGCCAAGTCAAAGGCGGTGGTGGCCCCCTGGATGTCATGTCAGATGAAAAGTTCTGGGGTAAGGTTGATGAAACGATGAAACAAATGTACACTATCAAGGCAACTAGCCGTAAACCACAATTGGAGTTTGTATCGGGTAGGCAAAGATACACCGGTAGAAGGATGGGAAGGGAAAAATGACTACCCCACTACAAGCAGCAGTGAGTACGCCGACAAGAGAAAACTGCCTCAGGTGTGGTCGGCGAGGGTTCTCCTTCGTCGCCCTGAAACCAATCTGGCTTGCAGTGGCAGGCGAGCAATGGGAACACTCCAAACTTTGCATCATCTGTTTCGCTGATCTAGGTGACGAGAAGAACGTTGCCTGGGAGGTCGGGTTGAAGCACGAGTTCATGTCGATGCGTTCACACCACGATTTTATCGCAACGCTAGAGACGTCATGACCACTCCACTACAAGCAGCAGACGTAATAAGGCGCTATTGCCGAATGGGCGAAAAGGCCGCAGCGTCGCTCGGCTGGACGAAATCAGCCGACTGTTTCTGCGGCGACAACGAGGTGGTGGACAATCCGCTCTGGTCCTATGCCTACTCCGAAGCGGTCTTAGAGTTCATAGAGAAGGCCATTGAA
>CAYXXW010000181.1:0-2146 GCA_964469115.1 uncultured Melioribacteraceae bacterium | reverse complement strand
GCGATTGGCCAACGAGGACGGCCATAAGTGTGCGGCGGGCGATTGGCTAACGAGGACGGCTACAAGGAAACCCCCCGGCTCTCACCGAGGGGCTTCATAGCTTGCAGCTAGGTGCTACCTATACAGATGACCCCGCCTTCTCAACTTCCCGCCACAACATTTCGGGGCGCTCCTGGAACTTATTAACCGCACTGAAGTAGAGGACATTGAAAACTTCAACGGTAGAGAAACCTGTCTCTAGCAAAGAGCGCTCCAGCTGCCACATGATGGCGCTTCTGTCTATGGTACCGAGCGCCCTTATGTCGGCGTCGTTGACAGTCAGCCAATAGCGTGCAGTCAGGAGCCGGTCACTACCGAGGACCTCGTTCAGTGTGGCCGTAGCCAGCATCTTATCAAGGATAGGCATGGAGCCAGTAGCTATATCGTACACTGAGGTCGCTGGGAATGCGTCGAGGGGGTATACATTTCCCGGCTCATAAAGGATAGTGCGTACCTTAAACCTGCTACGGCCTTCCTTAAGGTTGGTAGTGCCTGGTATACGGAGGACCTGTGTGGTGTCCCAACCACCGGGATCAGCACCAATCTCTTGACTCCAACCCTTGGCAGCCGGTTCCCAATCTACAATGGCAGCGGGCTTATCAAGGAACCAGTAGCTATGATAGTGGTGTGCTGAAGATTGGATTAGGATTGAGGGAGCTAGCCTAAACTTGGGTTTGGGTCCATCAATGTCAGCGAAAATCACACCAGCCGGGGCAGCGAATCTCCGCAACCGTTGGGCGACGGTGTACTTGAGGGGCGTGAAGTACTGATTGAGATAGCTGGAAGAATCTGGATTAGAAAAGCCGGAGAACGAAATAGCGTCTCCCTCATACCACTTACCCTGTTCGTTCATTGTGGGGAGGAAGATATATTGTCCTGCGCTGCGAGACCAAATGGTTTCCAGCAAATGTTGTGCGTCGGGAGGATTCATGGAATAAACTCCATTCATTGTGGGTTGTACTAGTATAACGCCCATACGAAGGAGTTTATTCCCCGTGTTTCCGATATCAGACATCATGAAGATGAGGGGTGTACCCAAAGAAGTCGCTGAGGACATCGAAGACTATTGCAACCAGCTACGAGAGGATGATGAGTACCGCTGGGGGGATAGGGACACACTCATGGCTATGGCTGCGGCCTATGCCTACCAACTAGCCAAGAAGGAGAACAAATGAACGTCATTGAAATGCTGGTGAAGGCAGCCAACAACAACCACGGCCGCACGCTGGAACCAGCGGAGGTCAAGGAGGTTGTGTCTTCACTTAATGCTATGAACAACCAGATGGAGACCGTCAACAGTCGCCTTGATGGACTCACTCGCATCACTACCGTACTCATCGGCCGTCTCGGCGGGAAGATCACGATGCAGCCTAGCGAGTTTGATGAGGCAGACGACAGAGGATTCACCGTCAACTGGAACGAAGAAGGAGATTACATTGCGGTTGAGTTGGACGACGTGGCAGTGCCCGATATGCAAGATGAAGACGAAGCAACCGACAGCGAGCCAGACTTCGATCAGCCACCCCTGCCCGGACTCGGTGATGCCGGGACAGAAGCCGAAGAGAGTGAACCTGGAGAGGATGGATGATGGACCCAGCAACGAACATCTTTGACTACAATCAGGGGTTCAATCAAGGATTCAAGGAGGGCTACGAACAGGGATACTCTGATGCCGAGGCACGCTTTGCTGAAGAGGATACCTGGGACGGAGACCTTGAAGAAAACACTCTTTGACCACCAGGAACGTGCGCTAGGTAAGCTGCCCAAAGAGGGCGGCTACTTGGCGTTTGAGCAGGGACTCGGCAAGACACTGACGGCTATCCGGTACGCTAATGACTGGAAGTATTGGAGTGTCTTAGTAGTGTGTCCTGCCGTAGCGGTTGGCGTGTGGGTGGATGAACTAACCAGTGAGGGCTACTCGGTTCTTGCACCCACAGGCTCCCGCCTAGAGAAGGCAGCACAGATCAAAGCGGAAAGCAGGTATGTCGGTTACCAATACATCGTCCTCAACTATGAGGCATTACTAGAGAAGAAGGTCGAGCAGGCTGTGGTCGGTTGGCTACCTGACCTGCTGGTGGTGGACGAGGCGCAGAAGATCAAGACCGCT
>CAYXXW010000180.1:0-6214 GCA_964469115.1 uncultured Melioribacteraceae bacterium | reverse complement strand
ACCATTGCGTTAATATCTTTAACAGATACTCCTAATTCCCAAGCAATAAATGATGAGAAACGTGATGAATCCAAAACACCTGCTTGCCCAATAACTTTATTATGAGGCATACCGGTAACTTTTTGGAAAAGTGTAACCATTGCATCCAATGGATTTGAGATAATAATTACGATTGATTTTGGTGCAAATTCTTTAACTCCCTCAGCAACGCTTTTCATTATTTTAGCATTGGTAATTAACAAATCGTCTCTACTCATTCCGGGTTTTCTAGGTAAACCGGCAGTTACAATTACTAAATCAGAACCTGCAATATCTTTGTATTCATTTGTTCCTTTTAATTGTACATCAAATCCATCAATTCTTGATGCCTCAGCAATATCTAAAGTTTTGCCTTGTGGCATATCTTCAACAATATCGAATAGAACTACATCAGCTAATTCTCTTAATCCAATTAATTGAGCTAAAACTCCACCTATCTGTCCGCCACCAATCAATGCGATTTTTTTCCTTGCCATTTTAATTCTCCTATTTTTTTTTGTAGATGAAAGTGATTTATAATTTAAAAGATATAATAATCTAAATATAATAAATTGTGGAGTGTATTAGTAACTGCAATAGTAAAAAGAATTTTATCTATTGAAGATTAATATTAGTTCGGTTGAGTTTTTATTAAATATATATTTAAGATCATCAACAAGAGATCTCATAATATGAATACCTCTTCCGCTGCCGCGCAAGATATTTTCGGGTTTTGTGGGATCTGGAACAGCATCAAGGCTAAAGCCAGTACCTTCATCTTGAAATGAAATAATGATCTTTTCTTCACTGATTGAAATTTTAATAGTAACATATTTGTTTATATCAGATTTATTACCGTGAAGAATGCTGTTGGCCGAGGCTTCTGCAACTGCCAATTCAATATTGTTTTTCTTTTCGTCGGTAAATTTAACTTCACTAAGTGTGTCGAGGATATATTCTTCTATTTCGGGAAGTAATTCGGGATTACTGGGATATATTTTTTTGTATTCTTTTGCCAAAACTAATCTCTGCTAAATTTTATTGAACTGACTATTAAAATAAAGTTAGTTTTTGTTCATTGCAAGTTTTCAAATCACAATTTCCAATTAACTGAAAGTGTAAGATTTGCCAATTCTCTACTTATAGTTTTTTCATTTTTAATGAATTCGTACCAGCCATAAAGCTGCAATATTAAATTTGGCATATATAAACTAAAGCTTGTTATTGGTCCAATACTCGAATACTCATTTGATAAGAACTTAAGATTATTACTATTATAACCAAAAGTCTGCAAATTAAAAAAGCGCAGACCTACACCAAAATTTAAAATATCAGTTTTTAGTTTTAGCATCGGTTCTAAATAATATTCAGCTAAAAATCTATCGGGACTGTTTGCAAAACTTTTCCAATCAAAATCGCCTTGCTCAGAAAGTTTAACATACCCGGTAAAATCGATGTAAACATTATTGTATAAGTTAAATGAAGTAGAATCCTTTGCACTAAACTGTCTGAACGAAAAACTTCTTGAGTTGGGAGTTATATCTTCAAAATCGTAAGATGTGTAGTTTGCACTTACTTCAAATATATTTCTGGAATATAACTTTGATCCCGAAAATTCACCGCCAGAAGACAGCTTTAATATTCTGCGAATATTATTATTAGAACTTCTTTCGGCAAAAACATAAACAATGTGGTTGTAGCTTCCCTCTAAGTTCATAAAAAAGTTAAATAAGTGATTAAAATTCCGATTGTATGAAAGTCTCACAATTGAGAGCAGCTCATCTCGATCATCAAAATTTTCTTCACTTGGAGTGTTATACACAAGCTTTCTATGCAAAATTGAAAATGAAATATTATCCTTTTTTGTCAGAAAGTAATTACCCAATGCTGAGATGGTTGTATATTCAGCCGAGTTATTCTTTTTCTTTTCCAGCTCTGAACGCTGCTGAAATAGAATTGGATTTGCTTTATCTAAGTTTTTTGCCGAATGTTTTTCTTCCCGCTCGCTATAATTAATTCTCAATTTGCCAAAGAAAGACTCACTTCTATATTCGGTTGTACCCGTAAGATCAATTCTAAATTCCTCAATTTTAGTATCAAAACTTGAAAGACCGATATTGGACAAATTTTTATATTTAGTTTCCCTATTAATATCTCTCAATGAAACTCTACTGCTTAAATCAAAATGTAAATCTGAGGTAAATCTTGAATTATAAATTCTTTCTTCAAAGTAATATTTCTTTTCAGTACGGCTTTGAATATTTCTGGAGATATTAAACATTTGTGCAGTTAAAGAATCGGTATCAAAATAAAAATCTTTTCTAGTATTTGAATAATCAGCCTCAATTAAGTTAGTTATTGAAAAATCTAAATCATTCTTCACTTTTATAGAAGCAATTTGATGCGAATTTTTTCTGGGAGAGATATCTTCACGCTGTAATTTTAGTTTGGAAGAAACTTGAAAATCATTAAAATTGTATCTGTCTAGAGTGATATTTCCTCCATATATTGCACCTCTATCATCTTCATTTACTTGTTTATTAATTGAGTAGCCGCCATAAGGAGTAATGCTTAGTTGGTCAATAGGAGTTATTTTGGTATAGAATGTTGAGTATAAATTAGAAGCTTGATTAATAGCAATTTTTCTATCATTGGAATAAATACTGCTCTGTGTTAAAACTCCAAAATGAAGAAAAGGGGAATACTTATACTCTCCGATTATTGAAACAGCCTGCTCATCTTTAATGTTTTTATCAGCAGCACTAACGAGTGAGGAAAAATAATTTTCATCAATACCAAGAAAAAAGGAATTGGAGTTATATGAATAACCCAAATTTGATCTCAAGTTGTAGGTATTCAGTCGTTTTTCTAAAGATGTTGTAAATAAATTTGTCCGGTATTTAGAATGCGAAAAATTAAGACTATCCCTAATTGACTGCGATTGAATCGCTGTTGAGAAAAAACAACACAATAAAATTATTTTATATCCTGCATTCACAAATTGGCAACTTTGATAGTGAAATTTACAAACAGCAACTTTTTTTAATAACCCACAAATAAATATGTGGACTTTATTTAATTATTCCAGAACAAATACATCACCTTTCTCCGGAATATGAACTTCTGCAAACCCATTTTCATTCAGTCGTTTTTTGAAAATTTCCTGTTGATCATAGTCTCCATGAACAAGAAAAATTTCTTTTAACATTTTTTTATCAAATTGATTTACATAATCGATTAGCTCATCCGCATCTGCATGGGCACTGAAAGAATTAAGTACAATTACTTCAGCTTTTAAATCATATTCCTGACCAAAAATTTTAACAATTTCTTCTTTCTCAATAATTCTTCTTCCCAATGTATGCTGAGCAGAATATCCAACCATTAAAATAATGCTATTTGGGTCTTCAACATTATTCTTTAAATGATGCTGAATTCTTCCTGCTTCGCACATACCCGAACTTGAAATTATTACCATTGGTCCGTCTTTTTCATTTAGCTCTTTTGATTCACTTACTTCTGAGATATAATTTAGCTGATTAAAACCAAACGGGTCTTTATTTCTTAATAAAAATTCATCTGTTTCTGCATCAAAGCATTCCGGGTGAAGTCTAAAAACTTCCGTAGCATTTACTGATAAAGGACTATCAACATAAACCGGAATTCTCGGCGCATCTTTTCTGCTAAATATTCTGTGAAGAGCATAAACTAATTCTTGAGTTCTGCCGACACTAAAAGCGGGAATGATAACTTTAGCATTTCGTTGATGAGCTCTGTTAATTACTCTTGCAAGTTGGCGTTCGGAATCTGTCGGATTATCATGAGTCCTTCCTCCATAGGTGCTTTCGCATATAAAGTAATCAACATCAGGGATTTTTTCGGGATCCCGTAGAATTGGTAAATTTGGTCTTCCTAAATCACCTGAAAAACCAACTTTTATTTCCTTTCCGTTTTCCATAATTGATAAAAAGGAAATGGCGGAACCAAGAATATGCCCTGCATCTACAAAAGTAAGTTTTATATCGGGTGTTAATTCTATCTCATGATGATAATTAATTCCGACAAATAATTTTAATGCATCTTTAACATCTTGCTGTGTATAAAGGGGTTCAAATAATTTTTGTCCTTTTTTCTCTCTTTTCTTGTTTACATACTCAACATCTTTCTCTTGAATATAGGCACTATCTCTTAGCATTATTGAAACCAAATCTCTTGTCGCAAATGTAGAATAAATTTTTCCTTTAAAGCCATTTTTCACTAAAGTAGGAAGATTACCCGAATGATCGATATGTGCATGTGTAAGAATTATAAAATTTACTTCCTGAGGATCAAATAAATCATAAGTTCTGTTAATCTCAAAAGCTTCCTTTCTTTTACCTTGATACAAACCGCAATCCACTAAAAATGTTGTTGTCCCAGTCCTCACCAAATGCATTGAACCGGTTACAGTTTGAGCAGCTCCAATAAATTGAATCTCCATAATTTTCCTTATCTATAATTGTTTTACAAAATGATTTATTCAAAATACTAAAAATTGAAAAAATAATTACGGTTAAGCGATCTAATATTTTTATATTTACATAATTGAATAAAAAATAGTGGACAGATATGGCTGAATTAAGATTAATCAATGAAATTAAAGAAAAAGCTAAAGCAGTAAAAAGAACAATAGTTTTACCTGAATCGCATGACGATAGAGTTTTAAAAGCCGCTGAAAAGTTAACTAAGGAAGGTTTAGCCAAAGTTATTACCTTAGGTAATGAGAATAAAATTAGAGAAAGAGCCAATGAAATTGAAGTTGATATTTCCGGTATTAGAATTATCGATCCGGAAAGATCTGATATGGCAAGTGATTTTACAAACATCTTTTTTAACTTGAGAAAGCATAAAGGTGTAACAATAGAAAACGCTAGAGAGACCATCAAAAAAGACTTATTTTTTGGGGCAATGTTAGTCAAGGAAAGTATGGCCGATTGTTTTGTAGCCGGTTCTACAGCCTCTACAGGCGATGTTTTAAGAGCTGCTCTTCAATGTGTTGGAATGCCGGAAGGAATTTCGATTGTATCTAGCTTTTTCTTGATGATATTCCCAGAGCGGGTTTTCAGCTTTGCAGATTGCGCAGTTGTTCCAAATCCCGATGCATCTCAATTAGCTGATATTGCAATTACAACCGCTGACAATCATAAAAAATTAACCGGTGAAGAACCTTTTGTTGCAATGCTTTCATTTTCTTCAAAGGGAAGTGCTCAGCATGAATTAATTGATAAAGTTGTTGAGGCAACTAAAATTGCAAACAGTAAAAGGCCTGATTTGAATATTGATGGTGAACTTCAATTTGATGCTGCAATTATTGATTCTATAGGAAGTAAAAAAGCGCCAGGAAGCAATGTTGCCGGAAGAGCTAATGTTTTAGTATTCCCGGATCTTCAAGCCGGAAATATTGGTTACAAAATCGCACAAAGATTAGCTGGTGCAGAAGCTGTTGGTCCGGTTGTTCAAGGCTTAAAGAAACCACTTTTCGATCTTAGTCGCGGTTGTAGTGTTGATGATATTGTGAATACTTCTGCAATTTCTGCTTTGATGGGTTAGAGTTTTTGCCATACACTTGTTTTAAGTGTATGGCAAATTGAAGTATTTTTTAACAAATCTTTATTTTGTAAGCATAGAACAATTAAATACAAAAGTTGTTTTATTCCAATCAAATGGTTTTAATTCATAAGATTCTACTAACTTACCATCATCATCATACATTTTAAAAGTATGAGTCATTTTCCCAATATTATCTTTAAGTACATCTTCATCAAAAGAGCTGTACGTATATTTACAAAATTCCGGCATTGGATGTATTTTAAAAGGTATATGATTAATTTGAAATTCCTTTACTTCATTAATAGTATAATCAACCCATGTGTTTTTTGTATCTGACCAATACTCCTCTTTTTTAGTAATAGTTTCAGTAATATTAATTGTCATAAATTCCGCAACATTATATTCTCCGGTAACTTTCATATTCGATTTATAATCTCTGTAAATACCTTTCGAATCAATATTGTATTCTGCTGTAATATTTATTTTATTATTTGTAAAAGAGGAACTTAATATATTGTATCCATCGCAAGACTCATAACAAAAAAGTCCAATTCTATAGCTAGCTACCGAACTTCCATTATTATATTCAAAAATGTAATCTTTATCT
>CAYXXW010000179.1:0-6214 GCA_964469115.1 uncultured Melioribacteraceae bacterium | reverse complement strand
CCTCGTCCACTTTACCATTTCTATCCATTACAACTTTTCCGCGTAGAACTGTTTTTTCAACTATACAATTAAATTCAGTTCCTTCAAATGGTGTATATTTCCCTTTGCTATGCATATTTTCTGATTTTACAATTTCCGAATCCCATAAGTTTATTATGGCAAAATCTGCATCAAATCCTTCCTCAATTTTACCTTTCCTATTTATGTTAAAATATTCTGCAACATTTTTTGAAAGCAAATTAACCGTCTGTTCAAAACTTAACTTTTCCTTTAAAAATCCTTCACTGAAAAGAAAAGGTACACGATGTTCAACTCCAGGAATTCCACCGTAAACTTTCCAGAAATTTTCGTCTAACTTTCCCTCTATTGGATTACAACCTGCATGATCAGTAGTTACAAATGAAAGTGTGCCATCTTCAAGTCCTTGCCAAAGAGCATTCTGATCTTTCTTCATTTTTACAGGGGGAGCTGTTTTTAAATAATTGCGGATATTTTCGTTCTCAAAATCATTGTGTGTAAATTGCAAATAGTGGGGGCAAGTCTCTGAAGTTATATTTACTCCTTCTTTCTGAGCTTCACGAATCGCATTTAATCCAAGTTCTGAACTTAGATGAACTATATGAACTTTTTGTCCGACCTCTCGGGCAACATTGATCATATCGCTGATAGCCTTCTCTTCAGCAACTGGATCTCGCGAAAGACAATAATGATGCCATTCGTATCTGTTATTCGATTGGAATTCCAATCTCCGTGATTCAATTAAGAATTTATCTTCAGCGTGCACAGCATGAGGTTTATTTGTTGATTTAATAAGTTTTGCTGCCACTCTCATCTGTTCAAGGTTAAGATCCTTAAATGTCTCCATTCCGGAGATGAGATAGGTCTTATATCCGGCTACACCTAAATCATTTAACTCATTTATCTGTTTTTCTACATCTTTAAATTCATCAAAATCATTTCTGCAAACCCCTCCCCAGAATGCAAAATCAATCAGACTTCTATTTTTAACAGATTCTAATTTCGTTATAAAATTTTCTTTCGAAGTCACCGGCGGCAAAGAAGTGCATGGCATATCTATTATAGTTGTTACTCCGCCAAAAGCTGCAGCAGTTGAGGCTTCTTCAAAGGTATCACGGAATTCAAATCCGGGAGTATTAAAATGTACATGAGGGTCAATTGTCCCGGGAATTATAATATTAAAATTTCCATCAATGATATCGCCACTGTCGGTTAAATTATTTGACGGAAGTTTTTCTACATTTTTTTTCTTATTCTCTAGTTTATTTAATTCTTTCCAAGAATATTCTTTTGAAGTTCTTCTTTCAACTTTTTCAATTAAATTAGAATAATAAATGTTTACCGGAGTGAAACTATTATCTAATGTGTTGATAAAAACATTGGTTAATATATTAATGTCATTTTTCATTATTAGTAAATGTAAAAATTAAAAAGGTTTGAATTCCAGCAACAATATCTAACTTTAGACAAATACTTGCAGGAATGTCAAAAAGATTCCTTAGACGGTTAAACCAGTCTTTGAATTAAAATCTTCAATCATCTTATCCCAAGTAGATGAAATGCCAAATCGTTCCGGCCAGTAACTTTCACTGTACCATTGCTCATTAAGTTCTTCAACATTTTTCCCTTGCTGTTCAACCCATGTAAAATATTTTAGATTATGAATAGATTTTTTATCATAATAACTAAGTTCTTTAATGTAATCAATACCCTGATTCAATAAGAGGCTTTGCCAATCAACGTTAGCCTGTTCAACTGAATAATCACCATGCTTTTCATTCATTTCAATCATTCTTGATTCGTATAATTCCATGGAGTCGGTAAAAATTGTAAATATTACATCATTTTCATTATACTCATTATACTTTGCTAACTTAATTGAGCTTAATAAATTACAAATACATGAAATTCCTAAGTAGCCTAATTTATCAACAACATTTTTATCGACGCCTTGTTTTAGTAAAAATTCCCGTCCGGTTGGCTCATTAAATAATCTCATCAATCTCATTGTATCTTCATCGTCAATAGCAGCAACAAAGTCTGTATTTTTAACATTATGAACCCATGGAACGTGCTTGTCACCAATACCCTCAATCCGATGACCGCCAAATCCATTCATTAATAAAGTTGGGCACTGCAATGCTTCTGAAGCTAAAACTTTTATCTGAGGATAAAGAGTTCGTAGATAATCACCTGCAGCAATAGTACCAGCAGAGCCTGTTGCGCTTACATAACCACTTAATCTTTGGTTATCTTTTTTAATCTGATTAAACAATTTCTCAATTGTGTAGCCGGTTATTTCGTAATGCCATATTGGATTTCCAAACTGATCAAATTGATTAAAAATTAAGTACTCATCACTTTCTGCTTCAAGATCATGACACTTATCATAGATTTCTTTAACATTACTTTCACATCCTGGAGTAGCATAAACTTCTTCTGTTCTCTCTCGTAACCACTCAAATCTCTCTTTACTCATTTCTTCCGGCAAAATTGCAACTGAATGAACCGATAGTAAATTAGAATTAAAAACTCCACCGCGGCAATAATTACCTGTAGATGGCCAAACTGCCTTATGATAATCCGGATTGAACCTTCCGCTAACCAAGTAAGGAGCTAAGCAGCCATAAGTTGCTCCTACTTTATGGGCACCTGTTGGGAAGAACTTTCCAACCAGGCCAATTACTCTGGCTTTAATTCCAGTTATTTCTTTAGGAATTTCTAAATAGTTGATTCCTCCAATTCTTCCGGTAACTGGATCGTTACACCAATTTATTCTGAATAGATTAAGCGGATGAAGTGCCTGTATATCAACGTTTTCCAGACTGTCTTGTATTTCATTTGGAATTGTTAAGGGGTGTTTTAATTGATTGAAAGTTGGTAAGATTATTTTTTGATTTCTGCACCTTTCAATTGTATTAGAAAGATATTCTTCATTTTCAATATTCCAGTTCCACATATTACCCTCAATATTTAAGATATAAATGTAATGTTTTTGTTTATTAATTTCTTCCGGAATTTTATACAGCTAAAGATTTAATATTTCGTATTGATCATTAGCGATAATGAAGAACTGCAATGCATCTTCTAGAAGATAATCTCTTATTACGAGAATAAGTTTAGTGCTAGAATTATTGCTCTGCTCTAATATTTTTTTTATAGCTGGATAAAAACCTTCACCTTTCAATTCAAGCTTCCCAATTTCATCAATTATTAGATATTCAGGATTTGCAGAAAATCCATTCAGCAGTTTCTTATTTGCCCAAGTAAAAGATTCTTGAAGAAAAATATAATTGCCGATCGATATTGTATCCTCATTACTCTTATTTACTTGAAACTTTTTCATGGCTTTTGAAGAAATATGATATAAAACTCTTTTATCATTGACAATTGGAGATAAAATTCCATCTACAGACTTTTGAGTATTTATAAACTGGAATAATCTTGTAGTTTTACCGCTCTGAATTTTGCCGGTAACTATTTTTATTTTTTTATTCATTTACAATTTGTTCAAATAGTATATAATGGATTAATACTCTATCAAAAAAATATGCGATCCTTTTTAAACCCTTAAGGTCACTTGTTTCATTCCATGAATACTTAATTATTGATTTTATGTTCGGAAAAACTTTCACAATACTATCAATTTCATCCGCACGTTTCTTCTGCTTTCTAGAAAGAATATTATTTACAAATTTTAGCAATAAAGGTGAAATGAAATAATACCAGACCACAATTATTAATATTGATCTGCCTAGCATTATTAAAATTTGAGTACCAATGTTTTTATCGACTTCTTCAAATAAAAAGGAAATTGCAATTATAATTAGTGAAAAAACAAACAACATTATACTTGAAGATTTAAGCCACCATTTTCTTTTCTGCTTATTTTTAGGTTTAATCTCAAGAAAATCAATAATGTTATTGTTAAGTTTAATTATCTTTTCATCATCATGGTCCTTCAAACGCTCGGGTAGATTGGCAGCGTACCAACCGGCAAGTAAACCACCTAAAATATGTGATAAAACATAAGCTCCGACTATTATATAACTTAAACTAATTACCTTAGACGGATTGTAATTTGGTAATACATTATTTAATACAAAATTGAAAAAAATATCAATTGATTCCCAAAGAGTCATCCCAAAAACTAATGTCAAGATAATTACTTTTTGAAATGCTGAAAAAAGTAATGCCAGAAAACCCAAAACAAACGGAGAGATTTTATTAAAGCCCTTAAAGAATAGGATATACCCTAAAAGGCTTTGCAGCATTACAGCAAAGTAGGCATTTATTGGGGAATATGGACTAACAATAAATTTTACTAAAATTACTTTTACTGTTGATTCAAAAATCAACCTTCTCGAATCACTAAAATATGCAATTAAAGAGATAAATATTACCGCACTCCCGCCAATGAATAAACCTGTAAATGGAATTCTAAGAGCATGAAGAATACCACCAAGAGCAGCTTCGCTAAATGCCCAGAGAGCAGTAATTTTATCAATTGTAAATTTATTTTGGATTTTAGTTGCCCATGGATTTTTATACCAAACTGAAATATAATTGATTTCGGAAAGAAAGAGAGAGTAATTTGTACAGCTTGGATTTTACTATTTAGAATTGTTATTTGATTGCTTTGCAGAAATAAATTTGCTTAATTTATTATCATCTATTTCACCGTAACAAAACAGTTCATCGTCTACATAAATTGCAGGCACAATTGAGATGGATTTTTTACATTCATTGATGTTTAAGACCTGGAGGTGAACATTTCTGAATTTATGAATTATATTTTTTGTGGAATTTACTGCCTTCTCACAGCTTCTACAATTTTCACTTACATATATAGTTAAACAAATCATACCAAAATTTAGAAAAACTGCTGATTTTAATTTGTCGTGTAAATTACAGGAACTAAATTAATTTTTCTAGTGCATATATATCTGTAACTATTAATTTTCTTCTATCAAAATTAATAATTCCCTGCTCACGCAGACTTGTAAGCACAGAATTTACGGTTTGTCTGCTGCAAGCTGTTAATTTTGCAATATCTTGGTGTTTTAAAAATGGCTTCACAAAATATTCATCACCAATCTTCTTACCGTTGTCTTTAGCCAGATTTATTAAGAATGAAATAACTCTTTGGTGTGAATCTTTAAATACTAAATCCTCAATCTTTTCATTAAACTTCCTTAATTTTAATCCAATAAGTTTAGTGATCTCCAAATTTAAGTTTTGATTCTGTTTAAGAAACTCTTTAAAATCATTTTTACTAATTGCACAAATCAGTGATTCATCTAAAGCTGTAGCAAAATCACTTCTCTCTTCAATATCAATAATAGATAGTTCTCCAAAAACTTCTCCCGGATTAACTAAAGTCATTATCATTTCTTTGCCGTCAGAAGATATTCGGGAAAGTTTTACTCTACCCTTTTTTAAAAAGAAAATTGAGTTGGATGGTTCTTTTGCAAAATAAATTGGATCATTTTTATTAGTCTCCTTCATAGAAGTGATTTTCTCCAATTGCATCAGTTTTTCCTCAGGAAGTCCTTCAAAGAGATTAAAATTTTCTAAATACCACAACTTTGATTTGTCTGCCATAATTCACTCATAACTTAAAATTATTAATTAAGATAACTATTTTTCCAAATTATTGATATAAACTTTTATTTTAGATACAAATTATATCCTTAACCAAACGATCAATTTGTCTCTGAACTGACAAATTAAATCAAAGGATTGACCTATGTTTGCAATAGAATGAAATTAAGTACACAAATATTTTCAATGATCACCTTTCTTTTAATCATTGGGCAAGAACTGTTAGCCCAAGCTTGCTGCACTGCAGGAACTCCACTATTAGGTTCTCTAGAAATGACTACAGCTCCAAAAGGTAATCTGCAATTTGGATTAACATTTGAGCATAATTCACTAACAGAAGTTTTTGATGGGAAGAAAAAATTACTGAATCCCGAAAGAGAAAGAATATCGGAATCGGCTTTATTGGAAGTAAATTATGGCATAAGCAATAGATTATCAATTACCGGGATGTTCTCTTTTATAAGTCAAGAGAGAATTATATCGACATTTTCGAATAATGAAAATACTTTAAGCGCTAGTGGAATTGGAGATATTGTTCTACTTTCAAAATATAGTTTAGTCGAATTCAATATTTTCGAGAAACAGATATTGT
>CAYXXW010000178.1:0-6228 GCA_964469115.1 uncultured Melioribacteraceae bacterium | reverse complement strand
TTGTAGCGTTCGGAAATTTGTCTCCAGATTGATAGGAATCTTTCTTTATGTCCTGACGGATTATCCATCATTTCGGTATAGTGATGAATATTAATAATTATTGCAAGATCATTATTCAGTGCTTGATCAATTACCCAGTCAATCCGTTGAAAAAAATCTGTTTTAATTGTAAATGGTGCAGATGTTAGTGCATGGGCAGACCATTTTATTGGGATCCTTACAGAATTAAAACCGGCATTTTTTATTGCAGTAAAATATTCTGCCTGTAGAATAAATCCCCAATCTCCTTCATTTGGTGCTTCAAGAGCGTTGCCTATATTTATTCCGGTTCCTAATTTTATATTTTGTTCAAATGGGTCGACTGTTCCCGGCATATTGTTTTCTGGCTCTAATGGGTTTTTTGAATTATCAGAACAAGCTGCGACTAATAAAAGCACAAACAATAATATTAAAATTTTCGCTCTGGATAAGAAAAGTATCATATTAACAAATACAAGAAGTAACCAATAGTATTATTTATTATATACAAAATTATTGTAACCTTAAAATAGTGATAATAATTTTGATATTTTTTAGTTATTACCTATAAACCAAACAATCCTTATCTTATTGTACTAAGTATAAACATTATTAAATGTTCTAAAATTTTCTAAATCCTTAAATTTATTATTACATATAATTATCATTAGGCGTATGGCAAACACAAACTCTATTTCAATCAAATCTCAATCACAAATGGCCAGTTTTATTAGAAAAGTATATGGTCATTTGTTATTAGCAATTCTTTCAGTAGTGATTATAGAAGTGGTTCTTTTTAAATCAGGAGTTGCCGAACTAATTGCTCAGAAAATGTTAAGTGTTTCCTGGTTATTAATATTGGGTGGATTTATACTTATTGGTTGGATTGCAAGAAGAATGGCTTACCGCACTAACTCAGTTTCACTTCAATATGCAGGACTAATTTCCTACGTTGTGGCTAAATCAATAATATTAGTTCCACTGCTTTATCAAGCAGATAAATTTGCACCAGGGGCACTTGATAATGCTGCGCTATTCACTTTGATAGGCACAATTAGTCTAACTATTATTGTGTTTATAACTGGAAAGGATTTTTCGTTTTTAAGATCATCATTGTATTGGGCAGGAACGATAGCAATTATGTTAATTATCGCAGCGCTCTTACTAAAGTTTCGGCTCGGTCTTTGGTTTGATATTGGAATGATTTCATTAGCAGGGCTATCTATTCTTTATGACACTTCAAAAATTATGAAATACTATCGAAGCAATAAATACGTTGCTAATGCATTAAGTTTATTTGCATCAATTGCTCTAATGTTCTGGTATGCTATCCGCATGTTTAGACGTTTTGGCAGAGCATAATTTTTTCTTTTAAACATGAGGTAAGAATTGAAATTATTATCACCAAAGTTTGTTTTATTACTAATTTGTTTGTTTATCTTACAATCATGCGGGAGCAGCGAGAAACCGAACGCTTCACTAGAACATCGATATGAGGTTGACCTTTGGCATTCTAAAAGAATAGATGGTTTAAATAAAGATACTGGTTGGTTAAACTTAGTTGGACTTCATTGGCTTGAAGAGGGAGACAATTCATTTGGTTCTTCTAAAAAGAATAAAATTGTTTTTCCTAAAAACTCTCCGGAACAAATTGGGGTGCTAACATTAAAAGATTCAATAATAATTTTTACCTCAATTAGTGAAAGTAAAGTAATGCTAGGTGGAAAGGTAATCACAAAAGTTGAAATGAAATCAGATGTTGGTGGTAACCCAACAATTCTTGAAGTTGGTAGTTTGAAGTGGTTTATTATTAAACGTGGCGATAAATACGGAATAAGACTAAGAGATTTGGAAGCAGAATTGTTAGCTGATTTTAATGGAATTGAAAGATTTGCAGTTGATAGTCTGTGGAAAATTAATGCCAAATTTAATAAATATGATTCTCCCCAAAAAATTATGATTCCAACAATTTTGGGAACAGCTGAGGAAAGTTTTTCTCCTGGCAAAATAGTTTTCAAGATAGATAATAAAGAATATAGTTTAGAACCAACAAGTGCGGGAAAAGGATTATTTATTATTTTCGCAGATTTAACAAGTGGGGAAGAAACTTATGGAGCTGGAAGATATTTATATGTTGGGGTTCCAGATTCTAAAAATAATGTAGTTTTGGATTTTAATAAATCTTACAATCCGCCATGTGCATTTACTAAATTTGCCACATGTTTATTACCGCCGGATCAAAATAAATTAAGAATTAGAATTACTGCCGGTGAAAAGAATTATGGTCTCGGACATTAAGAGATAACTTTGGTATGTAAATATTCTTTCTTAGTCACAGAAATTTTTTCTTTTTGGTAAGTACTTTGGTTTGTCTTCTTCAATTTAACCGTAAATGTACTTCCATTTTCTTTTTTGCTTTCAACGGTTATTTCGGCGTTATTTAACTCAACATATTTTTTAACCAGAGCCAAGCCAAGTCCGTTGCCCTCGAATGATCGTGTATAACCCATTTCTTCTTGAACAAACGGATCGAACAATGTTGGTATGAATTCTTCAGAAATTCCAATACCGGTGTCCTTAATTCTTACAGTTAAATAAGTATCATCTGAATCTGTTATTATTTGAACATTCCCGGTGTTTGTATATTTTATTGCGTTATCTACTAAGTTGACAAACAATTGATTAATAGTATAAGAATCAGCATAGAATGTGTCCTCAATATTATTTGTGGTAAGGCTTAGATTAAGATTCTTATTTTGTGCTTCAGGTTTATACTCGTTCAATATTGGTTTCAAAATCTCATCAACTAATGATATCTTCTCAATATTTAAATCGAATATTCCGGATTGAAGCTGAGACATATTAATAATTGAATCAATTGTTCTGATAAGTCGTTTACTTCCACTGTCAATCATTTTAAAGGATTCTTTAATCTCCTCACTTGTATCGTCACCTAAATCATTTTTTATTAGAGAAGTAAAGTTTAAAATAGTATTTACCGGAGTTCTAATTTCATGGGACATGCCGGCTAAGAAGTTGGACTTTAATTTATCAGACTGTTCCGCATTTTCTTTTGCTTCAATTAAACTTTCGGCAATTTTTTGCCTTTCTGTAATATCACTAATTATTGCAATAATAAGCTCATCATTTTCATAATTAATGATTGAGGCATTTACTTCAATTGGAATTTCTCTACCATCTTTGCTAATATGAACCGATTCAAACTGAGCGAGATTCTTTTCTTGTAACATAGAATAACCAAACTCTTCCCAAAATTCATTAGTCCATTGTGGGTCAATATCGGACATTTTCATATTTATTAATTCATCCAAAGAATAGCAAAGCATTTCTTCCGCGGCATGGTTTACATATGCAATTTCTAAATTTTTAGTTATCCAGAAAATAGGCGCAGCGTTCATATCAATTGCTTTTTGGGTGATCAACAATCTTTTATTTGCCTCTTTTTCTTCGGTAATGTCTCTTACATTCGCTAAAATATAATCATCTTTGCCAAGCGTAATCTTTGCGATAAACACTTCTACATCAAAAACATATTTATCAAAAGGTCTTTCAAATTTCCACTCAAATTTGTGGGTCTTATTATTTTCTATTACATTTTCCCAATAAGATTTTATTAGATCAAAAGAATTGCCCTTGCCGGAGATATCAAATACCGATAGACCGAGTGTGTCTTCCTTGCTAATGTTAAAAAGGTCTAAGACCTTATTATTTATATCTATTATTTTACCATTGACGTCATGAATAAATATTGCGTCATTAACATTGTCAAGAACAGACTGTAATCTTTCTCTTGATTCCCTAAGTTCAATTTCTGCTAACTTATTAATTGTTATATCCTCAACGGTTCCTTCAAAAATTTGATTTTCAAACTCATCGTAATCTAATCTGGCACTCTCTCTAATTACAATAATTGAACCATCAGGTTTTCTCCATTCAGATTCAAACCCAATTAAGTTACCTATTGCATTTAGTTTTTTAATAAACTCTTCTCGTTGACTTGGATTTACATAGCCTATGCTTGATAAATTTCTATTTTGTAATTCCTCAACAGAACTGAATCCAAGCATATTTAAGAGCGCATTGTTTGCCAAAAGTATTTTCCCATCCTTATTGGTGCGATAAATCCCCATTGTTGCATTTTCTACAAAATTTCGCAAGCGTTTTTCACTCTTAAATAGTTCATCTTCCATTTTCTTTCGAAGTGTAATATTCTGCTTAATGGCAATGAAATGAGTAATTTCATGAGTTAGTTTATTTGTAACAGGAGTAATTGTCATTTCTTCATGATATAGTTCCCCGTTTTTCTTTTTGTTTATAATTTCACCTGACCAAACTCTACCATTTAAAATTGTGTTCCAAAGATTTTTATAGAAAATGTTATCGTGCTTTCCGGATTTTAATACATTGGCGGTTTTACAAAGTACTTCATCTTTACTATAACCGGTAAGATTAAGGAATGCTTGATTACACCAAATAATTTTTCCGCTTAAATTGAAAATAATAATACTGTTTGCTGCCACCTCAAGAGCTTGACTTTGCAGCATTAATTGTTGTTCAACAACTCCAATCACTTTATCGCTTTCAGTTATTTTTTTGAACAAATTTGCATTAGTAGTAATTGATTTTTCAAGTTTTAGATTTTGGTAAAAAGTTCTCCTTGCATAATATTCAAATGCATACGAGATACTCATTCCTGCAATATTTGAAGCCAATAAATAAGACAAACTTATAAGATATAATTCAGTCTCAAGTTTAATAAAGAAGGTTACACTTAATAAGTATACAAGAAAAATTGAAGTACCTGCAAAAGAAGCCCAGATAAATCGAAGTCGTAAAAATGTAAAAGACCAAAAATAGATTAGGATAATACCTATATAATAATATGAATTTAATTTGGGATATGCGGCTAAGATAAAAGAAATATTGATTAACCCAATTAGTAACACTCCGGTACTCATTATAGGCTGAGTTAAGTGCATATACTTGTTTATGATAAACATAGCTGAGAAAATAATTGAAGATCCAAGAACGACTCTTAATAAAAAGAATTGAAAGAAAAGCTCTGGAACAAGGAAATAATCGAATAATAAGAAAGAAGAAAATAGAATTACGGCAGCAACACCGGAAATATTAATTAGAAGAATAGAATTGCTATTGTGTGTATGTAAAAAATCCTCTTCCAGAAATTTTGGAAATGACAATGTAAATGGATGGAGTTTAACTTTTTGAGAAGTTGAATTTACAGAATTATTCTGTTCAATTTCCCCCCAATTAAACATCTTTTCGAGTAATGATCTGATTATATGCAATTTTCTATTATAATTTAATATATTATTGTTATATAGTCGTAAATAAGGTGACATTAATTACTTTTACTATATTTTTTTGTAAAAAAAGGATTTTCATTTTTGTAATTTGCATTTCGATTTAAAACAAATAGCTCTAATAGAAAGTAAGGAATTTAATGATTGATAAATACAAACATGTAATCTGGGATTGGAACGGAACAGTTTTAGATGATTTAGATCTCTGCGTAGACGTAGCAAATAATCTTTTTAACAAAAAAGAAATACCAACATTAACTGTTGAAAAATATAAATCAATTTTTACTATACCAGTAAAGGATTATTATATTGCTGCAGGGTTCGATTTTGAGAAAGAATCCTTTGAAATTGTGGGAAAGGAATGGATGGACGAATATGAAGCTAGGAAATATGAATGCTCACTGCACGCAGGTTTAATTGAGGTGATGGAAAAGATTCAAACTAAAGGAATTGAACAATCTTTGCTTTCAGCTTATAAACAGGATAAATTAAGTGATATGGTTGAAAAATTCAATCTCTCCAAATACCTAACCCATATTGTTGGATTAGATAACATTTATGCCGCAGGTAAACTTCATTTGGGTAAAAGGTTGATGGAAATACTTGGAAACGGACACGGTGAAACTTTAATGATTGGTGACACAGTTCATGATTATGAAGTTGCGAGAGAAATTGGTTCAGATTGTATTTTAATTGCTTCTGGACACCAAAATTATGATATTCTAGCAAAAACCGGAGCCGAGGTCTACAATACCCTTGAAGAATTTAATCAGGCAAAATTAGCTTAATTCTTAGTGTGTTTATAAATTCCTTTAAATAAATTCGCTAATAATTGGTCATTCTCATCTAAAATATCCCAAGTCTG
>CAYXXW010000177.1:0-6253 GCA_964469115.1 uncultured Melioribacteraceae bacterium | reverse complement strand
AAAATGAAGAGTTTGAAAGCAAGAGTTTAAGAAAGTGTCAACAGCTTATCAAAGGTCTAGATGGTGATCTTATTATTGGTAGCGAAATGGGTATGGGAACAAAAGTAACTGTATCTATTCCAATAGAATAAAAAAAGGGAAGTTTGCACTTCCCTTAAATCATGTACCGAAGGCCGGACTCGAACCGGCACCTAGTTGCCCAGACTAGATTTTGAGTCTAGCGCGTCTACCAATTTCGCCACTTCGGCAATAATTAAAACGTAAATTTACTAAAGATGAATTCTCTAAGCAAAGAATTTGTAAATTAAATTATATTTCGAATGCTAAAATAGAATTTGCATTTTTAAAGATTTTATAATTATATTTAATTAGACCTTAACCTCCAAATAAATTATACTACCAAAGGAGAAATGATATGTATGCGAGAGTAACCACTTTTCATATAAGTCCTAAATCAATGAATGAAGTTTCTAAAATTTACGAAGAGAGTATAATCCCCGCTGCTAAAAAGCAACCAGGTTTCAAAAAAGCATTTTTTCTGACCAACAATAATGCGGGAAAATTTGTTTCCATTACAATTTGGGAAAGCACTGATCTTGCAATCGCTAATCAAAAAACCGGTTATTATCAGGCGCAGTTAGATAAGTTGGAGGAATTTAATGTAGTAAAACCAGAGGTTGAGGGATTTGGTGTTGGAGCAATTTCAATATAACTCAGAATAAAAAATATTGCAGTAACACATTACTAAACAATGCTTTAAGATAAATGCTATAGACATATAGTAATATTACAATATAGTTATTTATTAGCTATTTTTGACCAAGAATCTCTCATTGTAACAGTTCTATTAAAAACTATTTTTTCTTTAGTTGAATCTTTAGAATCCATACAGAAATAGCCATTTCTTTCGAACTGATATTTATCTCCAACGTTAGCATTTAACAAACTTGGTTCTAACTTAGAATTGGTTAAAACTTTCAGTGAGTCAGGATTGATAAACTCAGTAAAGTCCTTTGTTTTATCCTTTTCTGGGTATTCAACACTGAATAATCTGTCATAAAGCCTAATTTCGGCGCTTATAGCATGTTTAGCAGAAACCCAATGAATTGTACCTTTTACTTTTTTATCACTTTTTCCTTCACCACTTTTTGTGTCGGGATCGTAAGTACATTCAAGTTCAATAACATTCCCGGAATCATCTTTAATTACTTTTTCACATTTTATTATATATGCAAACCTTAATCTAACTTCGCTTCCTTCCGTTAATCTATGGAATTTTTTGTGAGGAATTTCTTGAAAATCATTTTGTTCTACATAAATTTCTCTTGAAAAGGGGATTAGACGGAATCCTTTAGACTCATCTTTAGGATGATTAACGGCTTTAAGTTCTTCAACTTTATTTTCGTCATAATTAGTAACTGTAACCTTCAGAGGTTCTAAAACAGCCATTGCTCTATTTGCATGTTCATTGAGATCATCTCTTACACTAAACTCCAATAGAGAAACATCATTCACACTATCACGTTTAGCAACTCCGACTCGTTCAGCGAAATTCCTAATAGATTTAGGTGTGTAACCGCGTCTTCTTAATCCTGAAATGGTTGGCATTCTTGGGTCATCCCAACATTTAACATAACCCTCTTGAACAAGGCGAAGTAATTTACGTTTGCTCATTATTGTATAGTTCAAGTTTAATCTTGCAAACTCAATCTGTCTGGGATAATGAATACCAAGTTGTTCTATGAACCAGTTATAAAGAGGACGGTGATTTTCAAATTCAAGTGTACAAATTGAATGAGTAATACCCTCAATTGAATCAGATTGACCGTGAGCCCAATCGTACATTGGATATATGCACCATTTATCTCCAGTTCTGTGGTGATGTGCATGCCGGATTCTGTACATAATCGGATCGCGCAAATTCATATTTGGAGAAGCCATATCAATCTTTGCACGAAGCACATGTTCACCGTCTTTAAATTTACCTTCCTTCATTTGCTCAAAGATCGAAAGATTTTCTTCAATACTTCTATTTCTAAATTTGCTTTCCTTTCCCGGCTCAGTCGGTGTACCACGTTCATTTTTAATTTCATCGAGCGAAGAAGAATCGATGTAAGCTTTACTTTTTTTAATTAACTGAACTGCATAATCATAAAGTTGATCAAAATAATCAGAGGCATAAAGTGCTTTTCCTTCCCACTTAAAACCTAGCCATTTTACATCTTCCATAATTGAATCGACATATTCTGTCTCTTCTTTGGTTGGATTTGTATCGTCAAAACGGAGATTTGTTTTACCACTATACTCTTTACCGAATCCAAAATTTAAGCAGATTGATAGTGCATGACCAATGTGCAGATATCCATTAGGCTCCGGTGGAAAGCGGGTGTAAACATAATTGTATTTATTATCTATTAGATCTTTATCAATAATTTCTTGAATAAAGTTACGCGATTTCTTTTCAGTGTTTTCCATAAGTATTAAGCTTCAATTTGTTTTGGAATTTCATTCAGTGCAATATTTATTCTATCTATAACTTCTTTTTTACCTAGAATGACAAGAAGATCATAAACACCCGGCCCGACTCCAACACCGGACACTGCCAATCTAACCGGATGAATAATTCTGCCGGCACCACACTCATTTTTCTCTGCAACAGATTTAAGTGAGTTTTCAAAATCTTCTTTTGATTCTTTTTCTATCTTAGACAATTCCACAGTATATTCAGTCAATAGTTTAGCCGAATCATCTTTCCATCTTTTCTTAATTATATTTTCATCATAACCGGTTGGTTTTTGATAAAAATAAGTACAATTATCTATCAATTCTCTAATAAAGTTAATTCTCTCTTTCATCGAATCAATAATTTGTGATAACCACTCATCATGAAAATTATTTTCAGAAAATTCAGAATTGTTCAACTCATTTTTGAAAAGGGGAAGAATTTCTTCACTAGTTTTATTTCTAATATGAAGTCCGTTAAGCCAATCTAATTTTTCTATATTGAAAACGGCTCCGGATTTATTTACTCTTTCAAGAGAAAATTTTTCAATCATCTCATCAAGTAAGTAGTATTCTTGATCATCACCAAAGTTCCAGCCCAATAAAGCAACAAAGTTAATTAGTGCATCTTTCAAATAGCCTTTATCTTTGTAATCTTCAACTGCAACATCCCCTTGCCGTTTGCTGAGCTTGCTTTTATCCGGATTCAATAAAAGAGGGAGGTGTGCAAAATCTGGAAGTTCCCATCCAAAAAAGTTATAAAGCAGTACATGTTTTGGTGTAGATGATAGCCATTCTTCACCGCGAATAACGTGCGAAATTTCCATCAAGTGGTCATCTACTACATTCGCCAAGTGATAAGTCGGATAACCGTCACTTTTAATTAACACTTGATCGTCAATATTATCGGTATTAAACTCAACTGTACCTCTAACATGATCATTGAATCTAACGATTTGATTCGGTTCAACATTTAACCTTATCACATAAGGCACATTATTTTTTAAATTTTCACTAAGTTCATCTTCACTCAAGTGCAGGCAATGCTTATCATACTTAGCTTGAGGTAGTTTCTGCTTTTGCTGTTTTTCTCGTAAAGCTGTTAATCGTTCTGGTGTACAAAAACAGTAATAAGCTTTTTTCTTTTTGACTAATTCTTGAATATGTTCATTATAAATATCTAAACGCTTTGATTGAAAATAGGGACCGTAATTTCCATCTTTGTCGGGACCTTCATCATATTCTAATCCAACCCATTTTAGCGAATCGACTAATTTTTCAACAGCTCCTTCAACGTATCTTGATTGATCGGTATCTTCAATTCTTAAAATAAATTTTCCGTTATTCTTTTTTGCATAGAGATAATTGTATAATGCCGTCCTTAAACCCCCAACGTGCAAATATCCAGTGGGACTTGGAGCAAATCTAACTCGTACTTCTTTATTCATAACTACTCAATAGTGATAAAATTTAAGTGCAAATATAAGGATTTTTAGGGATTAGTACAGAGAATTGAATTGTGTGAAGAGTGCATTTAAAAATAAGAAGTTCACTTCATTAATTTGAAGTGTACAAAGGGAAATATAAAAATTTATATTTTAGGCTAACAATAAGAATATTTGAGTTATACCTTCACAAATGCTTGCGTATAATATTTAACTTTTTCTATAAATTCTTTACTATCAATTGGTTTTGGAATATAATCGGTTGCTCCGGCTTCAAGGCATTTTTCACGGTCACCTTTCATAGCAAAAGCAGTTAGTGCAATAATTGGTGTGTCTGCATAACCTTCAAGTTCTCTAATTTTTCCGGTAGCTTCAAATCCGTTCATTACCGGCATTTGCATGTCCATCAGAACTAAATCAATTTTATACCCTTCGCAAATATTTAATGCTTCTTCACCGTTTTCCACAACTATCACATTTTCATATCCGCTTTTCTTAAGTAGGCGGGTAACAATAATTTGAGAATGCTTGTAATCTTCTGCCATTAATATTCTGGGACCTGAAGATTCTTCACCTATTTCATAAATTGTTTTTGGTTCTTCGTAAGATTTTATCATATCAGTAATTGTTTTTTCTAATTCATTAAAACTGGTACTCTTTTTATTAAGTAGCTCAATAAACATGCCATCAATTTTTTGAAGGTCATCTTGATAATCTTCTTTACCAGTATAGATTATTATAGGTAGTTTCGAAAATTTATCTTCAGACTTTATCTGTTTTATCAAATCAAATCCATTTATTTTTGGCATATCCAGATCAATTATGGCTAGATCGAGTTCTTTATCACTTATTAGATCCATTACTAATTCAGGACGATATTCCGGAATAATATTAAATCCCGCTGTCTGTACAGCTTGTTTTAATAAATTTAATGTCGGCTGATCATCATCTACACATAAAACTGTTGAATTTCTTCTTAGCTTGTAGCTTGTTAATATTTCAACTAAGTTATTGTAATTGATAGGTTTAACTAAATATTCCACAGAACCCATTAAGTAAATTTTCTCTTTTTCAGTTTCTACAGAAAAAACAATAACCGGTATATTTCTGGTTGATTTATTATTCTTGATTTTTTGAAGCAGTTCAAGACTATTTTCATTTTCCTGCTCAACGTTTAAGATTACAGCTACATATTTATTATCACTTAATAGTCTTAAAGCATTAGAGCCCGAACTTACAATTTCAGCTTTATAATGCCATTTGGTAAGATAATTTGTTAAAAGGGAAGACGAAGCAATATCACTTTCTATTACTAATATTTTATCATTTCCTCTATTATTGACATCAGTTAAAGCCGATCCAGGTGAACTTTGAAAATTACTTTTAACATTAAGTACAATGTTTATCCTAAATTTACCGGCGTTTTCTACCACTTTAAAACTGCCCTTAAGCAGTTCAACCTTTTTGGAAATGAGCGCCAACCTTAAACCGCTTTGATTTTTCGCAAAATCCTTAGTTCCAAATGGTTCTAATATATTATCCAGTTTTTCTGCATTTAAATTTAATGAGTCTGTTGAAAAACTAATTCTAAGTTTGCTTTCAATATCAACGCTAGATTCAATTTTAACAAAATTTGTGTTGCTAAGATTGGCAATAAAACTGAGGGTCCAATAAACTATATTCTCTAATATAATTTTGGATGTGATAACCTCATTCTCAAAATTATTGATAACATCAATATTAAGATTACCAAAATCACTTTTGATTTTATCCACTATCTCACTTATTACCATTCCAACAGATAAGCTTTCTTCATCAGCAATTGATTCTCCGAAGCCTAATTTTACTAATGACGAAAGATCCTCAACCGTATTAAGCACAGATTGGTATTTATTTTTAATTTCATCTAAATAATGAATGGTTGTATTAGAGAGCTGATCTTCTTTAACCATAGTAACCAATCCACTTATGGTCTTAATCTCTTTTATTAAACCATTTGTAAATTTTAAAAGGAAATCAGATGAAGAAATTTTGGTATCAGCCATTTTTTCTGTGGGAACGTTAAGCCATAATCTTAAGAGATGCTGAACAAATTTTGCTGCTTCTTGGATTTTATTCTTTTCATCTTCTGTTGATAAAGATTTATGCTCTACAATTAAAACGAACTGCTGCTTACCAATAAATATGATAAGTGATTGTAGTATTGAATTTTCCGATTTTAGTGATAATGTACATTCGCCGATAAAATCTTTTTCATAATTAGAATGATTCAAAAACTTTTCATAGTCATTAATCTCAAACCCGGC
>CAYXXW010000176.1:0-6264 GCA_964469115.1 uncultured Melioribacteraceae bacterium | reverse complement strand
GGTTGTGCAAAACTTGAAAATGTGAAAGTTTTATTGAATTATAATGACCTTAACCATCTTAAAGTATATTATGATAAAAGAAGAGAACTCCTTACAATGAATAAAATCCCCTCAGTCTCAAGTTTATTTACATTATTGTCAGAAGATAATACAATTTTATACCAAGGAAATTCATACACAAGCAATTCTGAATCAGAAAATGAATTTAACGAAGTACTTGAGGATTTTCTGAAAGAAGATTAATGAGTGCTCATCTCTCTAAACATGGTGTGTATGCTGAATATTCCGGAGTATAGTGGTTCTTCGTCAAATTTGGGGATGTTACCCTGTTTGAGACAAAATCACCTTTTTTCCTTAACAAAGCACTGTTATTATTCATGAATACTATTTTTTCCATATTGAAAATGTGGTATTAATCATTTGATAGTAATAATAATAATTTCTTATATCAAAATTATATCAATGCACATTTGGCTCATTTCTCTCGCCAAAAGAGCATTTCTCCATCTGCCGCTTAATCGAGTTACAATTTTGCCACTGCTCCTATTTTCTATCTACCTTTTAGAGTGGTAAGTCTCAGAAGAAAGTTTCCGGTCATCAACCCTAAGCTATATTAACATAATGCAATTCATTATGGGCTAAAGGGCCATAATACGGAGATTATCCGAAATTTGTATTTAGCGCAGCTAATTGGCATAATATCAGATATGAGCCGGCAGGACCATATCGGCAGATATTATGTCAAAACAAATTTCTAATGACTGTACGGGCTTTCTCTTTGCCCATAATGCGATATTATGCTAAATACTTCGTATAGCATTCTGCCAAGCAAGAAGTATTAAGCCGTTAAGATGTTTCTTGAATTACGAATATCGAACAAGGAATGTTGATTTTTGAAGTATTGCCCTCCGGGCATTCTGGCAGGAATACTGGATAAATGGAATATTGGATTATTGAGTATAAGATCTCTATACATCTTTATATACAGAAAAATTGATAGTACTAACATTATGTTAAATAGAACCTACCTAACACCAAATACACCAACCAATTAAATCTCACTGCTGCAACAATCATAAATACAATCAGATACAAGCTCCTGTGAAAAGAACTACGTATTTTAATACTGCCTTTAATACGTTGAAATCTTATACTCTTTGAATTTGCACTTCAATCCTTGCGTCTTGTATCTTATGCCTGCTCATAACTCCTTTGCCCATAATTCGTCATTATGCTAAATAGCCGCGCTCTTACCCTAAATTTCGCAATATCTCCTTTTGTGACAAGAATTTACAAAAGCATCTATTGCTCAATTGCCAATTCTCCCCCATTCTCGTTTTTCTTCTTCCCTTACCCTTTTTTGCCCTCGCACACAAGAGTATTTGCAAATTCGTACCTCAGTTTGCAATACACTTGTTTGTCTCCTTAATACCAAAGGTAAAAATCTAGAAAGCCAAATGAAGTATTAACAGGCATATGTTGGACTAAATCTTGGTAAAATGACAAGATTTTGTTCTATGAATTTCCTTATTGTTGCTAATATTATTCATTTAAGTCTATAAGATTCATTAGATCTCTTGCTGAGATAGTTTGTATATATGTATCAGATGCATAGAAGTATCCTAAACCACCTGTTGATAAATTTGTCGGGACATTTGCAGACATTGTAGAAAACAAATTATTATTCCAGTAAGTTTCTTTTAGTACCGCGATTAAATAATTTTCATATGGCTGTGATATGGAAGATTTTGTTACAGCTACTTTAAAAGACATCCTCACACCCATGCGACTGGAGAGCTCGCTATACATTTCAGACAAAAGCCCCTGTTGGTCAACAAGGCTAAAATAATATGATGATGATTCAGATTTACCAGAGCCGTTTATTGTGTCAACTGCAAACCAATGGTATATACTTGATTCTATTGCACCAAAACTAAAAAGCTTTTGGCTCAATAATGGGCCTATCAATACACCTGAAGTATCATACTCACCTCCACCTGCTCTAGAAGGTAAATCAATCGAATTGAAATCAAAAGGATTAACCTCCTCCATAATCTCAGAAGCAGTATATGTTTTACCTGAATAATTAATTGATAAAGTATGAACAACCCCCGGGATACCTTTTATTATGTTTTTTGAAACGTATGTGCCTTTCCTTTTAGGCAGGTCATAAATATTTGGATGATTAATTTCTTCAATAAATTCATAATTATTGTTACCAATTTTTAAGTTTACTACTGCACCGGATATTGAGTCAATACTCTGCTCATTTAATGTCATAGGTTTTGTTAGTATAATTTCATGGTATTTCATCTCTGATGTAATTCCACCGGTCAATACAATTTCAGCCTTAATATCTTTATTATCAGTAATTTTTGAAATTTCCTGATAATATGAATCTTCACAGGAAACAAATAAAATTGACAGAGCAATGAAAATGTATATATGCTTACTTGACATGAAGCTTAGTTAAATTTAAAACTATACGAGAAATTAGGAATCACTCTAAAAAAATGAAATACAGCTACTTTATTATCAACCCTATTATTAAAATCATAACTCATTGGATTACGTTTAGCATATAAGTTATAAACCCCAATGGTTAAGTTATGTTTTATTCTCTTTTTTATCGGAGGGTCAAAAATTATTGCAAAATCTAAGCGGTGATAGTTTGGGAATTGTCCGCCATTACGTTCGGAATAAATTGGTATTTGTGGCTGCCAACCCAATGAACCAAAACCAGTATGGGGAAAACCTGTTTGATAACCGATAGGAAAAGTTGCGGGTCGACCACTTGTAAAAGTCCAAAACGCACTAGTCTTAATTTTTTTTGTGAATTCATGAACTATCTGAATTTTAATATCATGTGGAATATCGTAAGGAGCACGGTATGTGTCTGTAGATGTAGCACCCTTTATTGTGTATAAAACTTTGGAAAAGGCATAACTTATATTACCTTTTGTCTTGCCACTTTTCTTATTAAAGTTCAATTCAAAACCATAGGCATTGGCCTCTCCACTTCTTATCTCACCATCAATATATGGATTATCGGTTAGTATAGCGTGATCAACATAATCAATTTGATTGTTAATTAAACGATAATAAGCTGTTAATGAGAAGCTCATATCTTCTCTGTCCCAAAAATAGCTCGATAAAAAATTATTACTGATTAATGGTTTGATATTGGGTGAAGCAGGCATCCACGTTTCCAAGGCTGTATATGAATACGAATTATTGGAAAGTATTTGAATAAATTGGGATGCTCTTGTGAACGCAACCCGATACGAATTGACTTTTAACCTATTAATATTGATAATTACTCTTGGTTCAATATTACTATAAGTATTCCAAACTCCTTTATTTTCAATATTAAGCTTTACAGGTAAATAGTTTTCATCAAAAGAGTACCATCTAGCGCTTCCGGTATTTTGAAACAGCGAAAATCGAATTCCATATTCTGCATCAAAAACATCGTTAAATTCTACTTCATTTGAAATATAGGCACTGGATTCTATTGCTGACATACTGGACACTATGCTTTCCGCATAATTTGATTGGCCAGGAGTATAATCGTGTAAAATTGAATTAACCCCAAGCCTTATAGTGTTTTTGGGATTAAGATACCATGTCAATTCTAGTTTAGCATTTATATCTTCAACACCAGTTTGCCAGGTGTATGGTTTTGTATTTTTTGATTCGGGTAATGTAAGTGTATTTTTGTATTTGCTATATAATATTGTAGTATGCAAAAAAGCATTATTGTTAACTATATGATTCCACCTTAGAGTAGATGTTGTATTATACCACCTGTTATTGAACGATGCGAGTGTGCTTATTAAATCGGTCCCGTGATAGACTGAATAATACAAATGGTTGTTGTTGTTAATTTTATAATTTATTTTCCCGTTTAAGTCATAAAATGAAGGAACAAAGCTTATACTTTCTGATGGTTTTACAAATAAGTCAAAATTGCTTTTTCTTACTGCTAATAAAAACGATGCCTTTTCTTTTATTAAGGGGCCGCTTACTGCTAATCTTGATGCAATCATACTAAGGCCACCGTAAACTGAATAATTATTACGGTTACCTTCTTTAGTTTTCGTGTCGATTACAGACGATACCCTGCCTCCGAATTTTGCAGGGAACACAGTGTTATAGAATTTCACATCTTTTACTATATCGGGGTTAAAAACCGAAACAAAACCATATAAATGAGAAATATTATAAACCGGAGCTTCATCTATTAAAACATAGTTTTGGTCTCTGTTTCCTCCTCTGATATATAAACCAGACGAACCTTCGCCAATATTTTTTACACCAGGTTCCTGTTGTATGGCTTTAATAATATCATGTTCACCAAAAACTTGAGGAAGCATTTTGATGTGTTTAATTGAAATTGTTTTATAAATATTTTCAATTTGCTTTGATTTCTCAGAAGTGATTACTACTTCATCCAAATAAAGAATATTCTTTTTCAACTTGACATTAATTAATGTGTCTTCTGTTAAATCTATCCTTATTTCTTGATTATAATAACCGATGAAGCTGAAATTTAGAACATAAGAATCTTCGGTAAGCGTAAGAGAATAAAATCCATAAGGGTTTGATGTTGTTCCTAAACCAGTTAATTTTGCTATGACATTACAGCCTATTAACTCCTCGCCAGTATCAAAATCTGAAATGTACCCACTAATTATATGTTTTTCATTGCTAAATGCTGTACAACAAAAAAACAAAAATACTATTGCAAAAAACTGAGTTTTGATGGTGCTTTTAGGCTTCACCTGAAAGCATGACCGCTGAGCTAAGCTATGCTGCATTGTTAAAATTACTATTTATTTTTTCTTTTCGCCTCCCTTATCAGCTGTAACATAAACCACTAATATAAGCTTTTTAACCTATTTCTTTTCCTTAAGCAACTATTGCCATAGAGTAGCAAGTCCTTGCTGAATCATGATAAAAGCATTATATATCTGTTGAACTATACGTTTTTAAGATAGTCTAATTGTAACAGCAGTATTTGTCATGGGCTTTTTTCCTTATTGTTCAGACTGTAGCCTATCCCAATACTAAAAACACGACCAAACTCCCAATTTCCAGCTCCAAGAATCCTATTGTCTACATTGAAATATGAGACCAACCCGAAGCCGATTTTATTATTTATGTAGATTTTTTCGGTGATATCTACACGATATCCTATTCCTACATAGTTTTCAAGAGCAATTGTCGGGCCAAAAAATTCTCCATATTTTTCATATAAAACAATATTAGTTATTGGATCATAAGTATATGGTAAATAACCTTTATTCTTTGTATGAGAATTAGTAAATTGGAAATTATAAAAGACAAATGGGGTAATTGCTAGTTTTTCAAGATTAAAATTGTAGTGGTAATCCAGGTTAAATCCAAAACGCTCTACTAGGTTAACTGCATAAAAACATTTCTTGAATATTTCATTGTAATTATTAGCCGTAACACTATTAAAACCGTATTTAAGTGCAATGCCAATACTATGATTACCGAGATTTTTAGCTACGCCTATGTTTGCGTTTCTACCAATATGCACAGAATTATAGGAAGAGGTAATATTATACTGAGCACTGGTGCTTATAACTTGAAAAAGAAAAAGAAAAGACAGTAATATTCGCATGATAAGAAGATTACAAAAGCAGGGTCTTAAAAAAAAATACCCCACCTTTAGTTTTAACAAAAAGAAAATTTATAATCCTACTCTCCAAATTCTTAAATAACTCTTTGAGGAAGAGTAATACCTTGCCCAATTTGAATAAATGTAGCTAAGATCCGTAAAGGGATAGTCAGCGGTAGGAGTGGCTGGATCAAAACCATACCAATTATGAGTATAGTATAAAGAATGATGAGGATAGTTCATATATCAAAAGTGCTGTTTAAGTATAGTAATATAGCAATTAGATTTTTAGAAAAATAAAATATCATTGTAGTTTAAAATTAATTGTATTCAGGATAAGGTACTAGAGCATTATGAACTTTGTACCTTTTAGTCCCCAACTTGTCTGCTTAAATTTTGAATTTTTTAGAATTATTGATCTTTTGCATTGTTAGAATACTACACACCCATTCCGCTCTCTTCGTTCGCAAAAAGAGTGTTCCCCTTCTGCTAATAAGAATCTTTCTTTTCCCCTCCCTCCTATTACTTGTGTGCTTTTAAGCTGGTTCAGGATAAATAAGCCAGGCAACTTCAATCTACCCTAAGCTATATCAACATAATGCTTATACATTATGGGC
>CAYXXW010000175.1:0-6287 GCA_964469115.1 uncultured Melioribacteraceae bacterium | reverse complement strand
AATCAGCATTAGTACAAGAAAATATTTTGTTTTATTACGTGTCATGTTAACCTCCAAAATGATTTTATCTTTTTAGTCTTTCATGCTTTAGGACGATTGTACTGGATAAAAGTTTTAAAGAGAAAAATTTTTACCCCAAGAAGAATATTTGATTGGCTTGTTTTGATTAATAAGATTGCCAAAATCAAAATTCTTTTAAAAATGTAAAAGTGGGATATAAACTCTTTTAGTATAATATCGATAATCTTATCAAAAGACAGAACATCTTAAAATAAATTTGAAAGGTTAAATTATGAGCATATTCATGCTGGAGAGAAGAAGACAAATTGAGGGATTATATCGCCAGTTGGAAATGGTAAGAAGAAAACAAAAAAACTTACTCATTTCTAATACTGAGTTTTTAACGCTCGACAATATTAATTTTTTAGAAATGGAAGAGGAGAATTTACTTAGCAGAATTTTAAAGTTAAAAGCTACGGCCTAATCAATATGAGAAGTGTTAAAAATAGTTAATGTCATAATTAAAGCGATAAGATTTATTTTTGACTTAACAATAATAGGTATACTATTGCTTTTGATTTTAAAGCCGGTCAATATCAAGAATATTGATAAAACTATTTGGGCATTTTTTCATTTTTCTTATAATACTTTTTTTGATTCTAGAGGTTGATTTGATACTTGTAAAAAGTAAATAAATCTTTTATCTCTTTGAACCAAACATCATATCTTCTCTTTGCATTTACATCGGAAGTAGTATTACAGATTTGTTCATAATCGTTTTGGAATTCCTGAAATTTAATATATTTATATTTACTCTTTATAAGATCGCCTTTATTTTTTAACAGTATTGCTTCACATAGATGTAACATAGTCAAAATTTCCAATACTAGTTTAAGTCTCTGGTTTTTAGTCTGAATATGAAATGCGGTTTCGGAGGCTTGCTCAAATAGAGGTATTGCTGCATCCAGTTTGCCATCCAAAGCTTCTCTTTTACCTTTTTCGTATAATTTGTGAGGTCTTAAATCTGTCATAATATTTTTATAAAGCCATCAACCAAAATTTCAAAGAAAAAATTAATAAATAGTTTTATAAATAAAAAGCATTGTTTCGACTTTGTAAAGTATCAAATTTAGATCCAGAATAATGTCGATTAATACTGCTTGAGTAATACAGTTGAATTATAATGGTATTACTTCTATTTATTGAATTAGTTTTTTGGCAAATTCATTTATTGTATAATTTAGATGGAACAGTAAATAAGGAACGAGCCGAACAAAAACGAGAAAGGTGAAATCAATTGAATATAGATTGGTTTAAGTAGTTCAGCACTTTTTAGTGCATAGTTATGATGGATTTTTCTTGGAACCAAGTAAAGTACTAATGATGTTGTAAGCATAAACCATCCTAATGCCTTAAAGAGCAAAGGAAATTTGGTAAAATCCGAATACAAAACCAATGCAGCTGCTGGAATCATTCGGACTGTGATTTCTAGATAATTTATAAAGTTTGTACTACCAGCTTTTATTAAAATCTCTCTTGCCTTTTTTGGAGAAAAGAGCATCAGAAATCCAATCGAAATTAGGAACGCTCCAAAAATTATTACTACCCATTTTGCTATTATAGTTATCATAATATTCTTCAAATTACTAAAATATCTAATAAATATTTTATTTACGGATATTCCTTTCGTTAAGGTTGTCAATTTATTAAAACATTTACTCGGAATTTTGTTTGTAAGGAAGATAATATTTAAGTGAACATTTGATAATCAAAACAGAATGGCCTAGTGGCAGGTTTATTGTTTACATTTTAATATGATGGATTATTTTATGATTACAGTTATATTCAATAAAAAAAAACTTATATGACAAAAGTCTATACCTAGTCTATATAATAATGATAACGAATTACTCAGTCATGTTAGTGGGTTTAAAATAAAAGGTCCGATTTCACAACAAAATCGAACCTTTATTGAGCTGGTGATGGGACTCGAACCCGCAACCTGCTGATTACAAATCAGCTGCTCTGCCAATTGAGCTACACCAGCATTTTTTTGAAGATTCAAATCTAATACTTTTTGTAATTCCATGCAATATGTTAACTTATATTTCTTAAAATAAATTATATAAGAATTTGAATAAATCTGAATTACAATTACTCAGCAAATTAAGTCAAAAAAAATATAGAGATGCTCAACAAAAATTTATTGTGGAAGGAAAACGGCTAGTTGCAGAAGGACTTAAAAGTAACTTTAAGGTTACAAACATACTTGCCACAAATGAATTCATTGAGAGAGAAGAAGAATATCTAAAACTTTTGAATTTGGATACAGCTAAATTAGATATAACCTCAAACATAGATTTTTATAAAATAACTTCTACAAAAAATCCCCAAGGAATTGTTGCAGTATTTTCAATTCCTTCAAAATCAACTAAACTTAATGATGATGAATTAATTATTTGTTTAGAGAACATTTCTGATCCTGGTAATGTTGGAACAATTTTAAGATCATGCGCTTGGTTTGGAATAAAAACTGTTTTGCTGAGCAGAGATTGTGCTGATATTTATAATCCCAAAGTTTTAAGGGCCAGCATGGGAGCTGTATTTAACTTATCAATTTTTGATGAGGTTGATTTATATGATGAGCTGAATCAATTAAAAGAGCGATCTTATAAACTCTATTATGCTGATATGAATGGAATGGATTATAGAGATATAAACGGAAATGAGAAAAAAGTAATCACATTCTGCAATGAAGCTTTTGGTCCTTCCGATCAATTAAAGAATATTTGCCAAACCTCAATCACAATTCCCAAGAAGGGGAATATTGATTCACTTAATGTTTCTGCAGCGGCAGCAGTTATCCTTTCTGAACTAGCATAATTAAATTTTAACAGTAGTCAATAAAATCTATTACAACAGGTTTAATTTTGTTGATTTTAAGAATTTGATTGATTTGTCCGCGATGATATGTAGCATGATTAACTACATGCTGAAAAATATCTTGATAAGTTTTCTCCATCTTTGCTCCTTTTGAATTTTTGAATTCACATATAGACGCAAAGTTTGTCTCTTCAAATTTAGTTAGAAATTTAATCCAACTCTTATAGCTGTTCAAGGATAAGACTTCTAATTCTTGTAATGAATACTCATCCCACAAAAATATATTGTAGCTTTTAGTATTTTTGACTCTCTCAAGCCAAGTATCCTGAGAGGCAATTATGTGGCTAAGTATTTTAAGTGGAGTGGGATTAGGAAATTCAATGTCAATATCACGAAGTTTTAGAATGATTTTATCATTTGCCCAATTGTTATATTCAAATAAATCAAGAAAGTATTTTTTCATCTCAGTTAAAAATTTTCAAATCAGATTATACTACATAATTATCTTAGCAGAATCATTTTTTTTGTTTGATAAAACTCTCCGGCTGAAATTGTATAAAAATAAATACCTGATGTTAGATTATTAGCTTCAAATTGAACACTAAATTCACCAGGCATAGCTTTTTGGTTTACTAAAGTTCTTACCTTTCTTCCTAAAACATCATAAACAATAAGTTTTACATTCACACCATAATTTAAATTTGATGGTATTGAATATTTAATCGTTGTACTTGGATTAAACGGATTAGGATAATTATGTTCAAGTGAGAATAGTGTGGGAATGGTTTCATCTTTTCCGGTGGATAATAAAATATCTGCTTCAGGTGTTGGGAGTTTTTTTGTAGTATAGATATGAAATTCACCAGGATCAAGTGAAATAGAAGCTTGTGTATCTGAAATATCAATACTGTCACCGCTAAAATAGTTGTACCAAATACCCTCATTTTGGAAGACGGGCACAACGGTTTTTTCAATAACATCAAAATTTCCAAGTACGTTTACATTCATACTTTCGTGAGTTACTTGAATCCTTTTTACTGGTCCGCTTACATTGAGTGTAACATTCTCACTTTTGAATGCTTCGTTTTCAATTTTTAATTTTATTAACGCTTGCATTGTTTTATGAAGATTAGATCTATCAAGATCATTGAAATAATCCCATACATATGGTTTTAGACAGAGCCTGCAATCTGACGGCCAATTTATTGAATAGTCAAATCCAAGTTCACCAAATTGCCAAATCATTTTTGGACCCGGAATTGTATAGAAAAATGCAGAGGCAAGTTTAATTCTGCTGAGCGCAGTACTCAAGTTTTTTATAGAATAACTACCACTGCTGTTTCCGTATTGAAGATTTTTATACATTAATCTTTCTTCATCGTGACTTTCCATGTATGTAATCAAGTTTGGATTTAACCAACCTCTATTTTTGTAATAACCCCACGAGAAATTGGATTTACCATTTTCGTTATATCCCATTGTTGCTTCGCTATAGTTATAATTCATATTTCCCCAAAGCATTATTCCATAATTTGCAAGCTCTTTTTCTTCACTATTATCAGAAAGATGTTCTAATATAACATATGCCGAAGAATCAATGGTCCAAATTACATCAGCCATTCTTTTAAGAATTGCAATTCTCGAACCATCATATGCCCAGCCGTCTCCAGATTTATTTGTAAATCCCTTTGTAAAATCAAATCGGAATCCATCGATATTATATTCAGTTAGCCAGTATGAATTAACTCGGTCAATAAACTTTTTTGTATATGGACTTTCATGATTAAAATCTGCTCCCCAATAAAATGATCTATTGGGAGAATTTACATTATACCAAGGACTATTTGGAAGCGATACTATCTCATTGTTTTCAATTTTATCAAAGTATAATTGTACCATAGGATTTTGGCTATATGAATGGTTGAGCACCATATCAATTATTACGGCTATTCCTCGTGCATGACACTCGTCAACAAAACGTTTTAAGTCATCGCTGGGACCATAATTTTTATCAACTGCAAAGTAGAAGGAAGGATTGTATCCCCAACTATCATTACCTTCAAATTCGTTAATTGGCATAAGCTCAATTGCATTTACACCAAGATTATCTAAATAATCAAGTGTATCAATTAGTGTTTCATAATTATGCAGTTCCAGAAAATTCCTAATCCACATTTCATAAATTACCAAATCTGATATTTCTGGTTTTTCAAAATTGGTTGTAACCCACTCATACTTGGTTTTTCCAGTTTCGAATACAGAAGCAATATTTATCGTTTTATCAGTGGGGTAATCTCTTAATCCAGGATAAATATTTTCAGAAATGTATTGGTCATTTGGGTCAAGTACTTTCTCAGTGTAAGGATCAGCAATTCTTAAATTTCCATTTACTAAATATTGAAATCCATAATCTTGCTGAGGGATCAAATCTGAAATAGTAAGCCAAAATGACGAATCATTCGGAGTTTTATACATTTGATAATTTGTATCTACTTCCCAATTATTAAAATCTCCAATTACAAAAACATATTCTTTATCGGGAGCAAATAAATTGAGAGTAACCGTACTATTATCAATGTAGTTAATTCCCTCAATAACGCCATCCGGAATAGAGGCTATCACCGGTTCACTTTTAACATATATTATTGTTGAGTCGGCTATAATCGAAGACCCATTTTGGGCGGTTGCTTTTAGCCATTTTTTACCCTTCCCATCAATATCCAATACATAAGAAATTTCGCTACTATCGGTTTCAGCTAACAATAAATCATCTAAGTAGAGCTTTAGTGTATCTGACAGATTTGCATTTGCAGTAACACTTATTTGATCACCTACATTAACAAAAGTTAAATCCTCATCCGGCTGTGTAATTTTTACATTTAAGCCTTCCTCAAACAGATCAATGAAAATATCAGCACCCCCAACATCCCTTCCGGTTTTTGACTGATCTGAATTTTTAAATACAAATACTAATTTTAAAATTGTCTCGCTTGATTTTATGGGGTAATAATCTCTAGGATAACCGATGTCTAATCGATATAAGTCCACACCAATTCTAGTTAATTTTGTTTTAGGAGCACTAACATTCCATTCTGCTATTACAGACGTCCATTCACCATTGCTTTGATCTGTAATTACTCCTGTATGGGCATAGATATCACCAGTATATCCTTCCAATCCTGCATCTCCTTCTGCAGCATTGAAGAATACAATGATTGAATCATTTTCGGTTGGAAATTCTGGAATTGTACTAACAACTTGTGCGAGAGTAAAGCAATTAATAAAAAATATAATTACAACTAGTATTTGTTTCATTTATATAGTCCATTATTTTTAATGCAATTATAACTAATCTAAAAAGTCCCAAGAAATACCAATTTTTATCCCACCTTCCGGCATTGGAT
>CAYXXW010000174.1:0-6304 GCA_964469115.1 uncultured Melioribacteraceae bacterium | reverse complement strand
TAACCCCTACGTCGGTTTAGCAAACCGGTGGTTTCAGCCACTCACCCACCTCTCCAATCAGCTGAAAAATTAAAATTTAAATATAGAAAATTCTTCTTAAATTACACAATTATTATTGTTCTATTATCTGAAAATAAATTTTATAGTACAGTAATAAAATATTATAATAAAATGAGTTAGCACCTCTAACCTAAAGTTAATTATTGGCTAAATTATTAATTCTCTAACTCTTTAGTTAGTAATCTCTTTAAGTTGTCTTTTGCTTCTTGAGCTTGTGCATATATTGATTCAGCTTTCATGAACTCATGGATTCTAACATTATTTATTTCAATACTAATAAGAATATTAGGTTTAGTTCTTTTTAGCTTTTCGTTAACAATTGAATTCTGCATAATTTGAAATGCGGAGAATAAAACTTCGTAAGAGGGTGGTGTACCGTTTTCTAATCTATCTTTCTTCGATACATCAATTGCGATTGTAATATCACAATGATCTTGGATTAGATCATATGGAAGAGGATTAGTCATGCCTCCATCAATTAATAATTTATCTTTGCAATGAACCGGTGGAAACAAGCCGGGGAGTGAAAAACTTGAGATAACAGCTTTATGAAGATCACCTTTATCCATAACTACTTGCATGTGATCCCAGTAATTTGTTGCAACAATTTTAAGGGGAATTTTTAGCTCTTCAAATGAATTTACTTTAATTTCATCTTTCAATACTTTAAGAAATTTTTCACCTTTAATAATTCCACCAGGTTTTAATCCAAAATCAAAGAAATTTAACATTTTAGTATAGTCAGATTTTTTATGAATTTGCCAAAACCTGCTATTCTTGTGAAAAATCAAATCATTTACAACTTCTTTAATTTCTTTTGAGGGGGTTCCGGATGCAAAACTTGCTCCCATAATTGCACCGATGCTTGATCCGGATATAATTGAAGGCGTGATCCCAAGCTCTTCGAACACCTCAAACATAAGAATATGTGCCAATCCTCGTGCTCCGCCCGATCCTAAAGCTAATCCAATTTTTTTCATATTTCTCTATCTAACTCTGTATTTGTGTTTTCTTTAACTTTAGTAATTTCTTTTTTAAGCTCTTTTTCCATCTTTTTCTTTTCCGAGCTATATTTTATAGATACTCTGAAAGCTGTAAAAGAAAGTGAGATAATTGAAAGAAATAAAATAACCAAAAACAGATAGCTAGAATAAATTATAATTGTTTCGAAGGATGTAAAATTATCTAGTGAAACATATTCTTTTATTGTTATGTAGTTTATGAACTGCCAAGTTAACGCAAGTAAAGCTAATATAAGGGAAATAATAGATTTAGATTTTAATTTTCTTAATTGTTCTTCCATCTTAGTTTTCAACTTTGAACACTGAGTCTAAAATAGTTCCGTCAACCCACTTAATTACTGCAATTACTTTATCTTTATTCAATTTGGGTTTAGCCGGTTTTCCCCCGCATAAAATATTAACTTCTTCATAAATTTCTTCAATTTTTCTTATCGGCAAGTTAGAATTTTTAACTGCCTTAATCAAATCTTTTCTTTTTGGATTTATAGCTATTCCGCGTTCTGTAATTATAACGTCAATTAATTCTCCGGGTCCGCAAAGTGTTGTAACTTCATCAACTATTACGGGAATTCTATCTCGGAATGAGGGAATAGCAAGTATTGTACATTTGGAGAAAAGACAATTTTGCCAACCGCCAATTCCATGTAGCAAGTATCCATCAGAGTGGGAAGCAACATTAGCGTTAAAATTTATATCTACTTCCGTTGCGCCTAAAACTACTGCATCCAACATGGATGCAAAATTTCCTTTACCGTGAAAGTTATAACTTGTAAAAGGACTTGTATTTACATGATTTGGATTTTCTCTCATCGAACGAATACCGTCCAGATCAAAAGTCTGACCATCAAGTATATAATCAGTTAATTCTTCCTCAAGCATTTCAACTAAATATTTCGTACTCCCGCCTCTAATAAATCGGGCTTTAATTCCTTTGGCCCTCATTTTTTCTTTTAGATTCAGGGCAAAAGCTAAATTAGTTCCGCCTGCACCCGCTTGAAATGAAAATCCGTCTTTCATAATTCCTGTGTCCACTAAGAATTGAGCTACCATTTCGGCAATTAAAAGTCGATCAGGACTTTTAGTTACTTCGGTTGTTCCGCTAACAATTTTTGCAGGATCACCAAGAGAATCAACTTTAACAACATAATCAACATTGTTACCTTGGATTTGCCAGGGAACGCAAGGGAAGGGAACGAGATTATCTGTTACAACAATAACTTTATTTGCATATTCGGAATCTGCCAAAGCAAAACCTAAAAGTCCGCAAGCTGATTTACCGCGGTCACCGGTAGCATTACCAAATGGATCGGCAGTTGGAGCTGCAATAACGGCAATATCAACTTTAACTTCTCCATCTTGAATTGACTGGTATCTTCCACCGTGAGATCTTAAAACACCAAGTCCTTTCATCTTACCTTCAGAGGCATATTTTCCCAGAGGTCCGTTCATACTTCCTTCAATGTGATGTATAGTGCCATCATCTAAATACTTTAAGAGATGAGCATGGCATGGAAAGGAAGCACTTGGATACCATCTTATGTTTTTTACTCCTAAAGATTTTACTGCATCGAACATTTTATTTGTAAGTTCGTCACCATTTCTTAAATGATGATGAGTGGATATAGTCATTCCGTCTTTAAGACCAGCTTTCTTTAATGCTTCCCTTAAAGTTTTTACAGTTTTGTCACCGTTATCCGGAAAGTCGATGCATGAATTAATTTTAGGTTTAGCTTTGTTCCCGGATGGTTTATATTTATTAACTCCTTTGAACGGAATAGATTTTAAACCGTTAACAATTGTTGGAACTCTTCTTCCGGCTGCATTTTTAACTAATTTCATAGTGAGATTATCCAAATTTTAAGCTATAATTTCTATTTAATTTTTCTTCCAATCTTTTTTTAATAAACCGTAATCAATAGCTAATTTTACGGTTCTTTCTGCTCGTTTAACCACAGGAGCATCAATCATTTTAGAACCTAGTGAAACTACACCTAAACCTTTAGATTTAGCCTCATCAAAAGCAATGACTATCTTTGTAGCTTTTTCTATTTCATCTTCAGCAGGCAAAAAGGCTTTGTTAATTAAAGTAATTTGTCTTGGGTGAATACAGCCTTTTCCTTCAAAGCCCAACTGTTTTGCTTCTATTACACTTTTTTTCAAAGCCTCCATATCATTCACATCAGAAAAAACAGTATCAATGGCCTGAATACCGGCAGCTTTTGCAGCATTAACAACCTTGCTTCTTGCCATAAAACTTTCAGTCCCTTCGTTTGATCTTTGAGTCCCAATATCAGCAGTGTAATCTTCTAATCCAACAGCAAGGGCACAGTTATTTTTTGATGCAGAAGCAATTTCAAAAACTTTCTCAACTCCAAGTGCGCTTTCAATAATCGGCATAAAGAAAATGTCATTTTTAATTTTAGATGCTTTTTTAAGTTCTGCAACTTTCTCATCAACTTTCTTAATTTGATCGGCACTTTCTACTTTGGGAATTAAAATCACATGAACATTATTGGGTACAATGTATTCTAAATCTTCTAACCCTTTAGGTAATTGGTTAATTCTTACCATTCTTTCAGCACCGTAAAAATCAATACTGCGTAAAGCATTTCTAACTAAAAGCTGAGCTGCATCTTTTTCAGTTGGAGCAACACTATCCTCTAAATCTAAAATGATACCATCCGGTTTATGTAAGCCAGAATTGGGATAGAATTTAGGTTCGTTTCCAGGTAAATATAATCTGCTTCTTCTTATACGGTCTTTGGAAGTTGTATAATTGTTTTTCTTATTAAACTCCGGCAGATATTCACATTCAAAATTAGGTTTAAGTCTTTTTATTGCCAGTTCAAATCTTGCGGCTATTGTGAAGGGAAGCGCTCCGTAATCTTCTACATAAATATGAGCATGACGTAAGGAAAAAGTTCTGCACATATCAAAAATTTGATCTTCAATATGAGTTCCATACATTACTTTAACTTTACTTTTAAGTTGTAGTTTTAGTCCACCTGAAGATTTCTTGGTAATTTCAATGTAACAATCGGAACGGATATTATCGCCGTGTTTGCCGGCTGAGGATGTTTTTGTTTTTTTCATAATTATAAATAATTGGTTGTATTGTTAAATTGCTCAATTGTTAAAAGCATTTTAAATTAGATTTTCAATTTTGTATTAGTGAAACTTATTAAACTATTTATTGCTTTAGGTAATTTTTGTAATTCTTCAAAAATATAATTGTATTCTACTTCACTCAATAATTTTCTTGCAAAAGACTTTTGATTCCAATCTAATGATTCAACCAAAGAGCCGGAACTAATTCTGTAAAATCTAATTTTATCTTTTTTACCATACCTCCCAAAGCCTTCTGCAATATTGGCTGAAATTGAATCAATAGCTCTTACAAATTGTCCGCCAGCAGTATTCTTATTAAATGAATCCCATTTTATAACAATACTCCAAACATAGTTACTTAAATTAAATGCTATTTTATAAGCTTGAATATCATTAAGTTTTAGATATTTTTTAGGTTCAGTTTTCATCTTTATCTTTTAATCATTTAGCAATATGACAATTTAATCATTTGCCAACACTACCATTAAGCAATTAATCTTTCCATAAACTCTTTAGCTGAAATATTTTCACAATTAAATATAGTTTCTTTTACTTTCTTTTGTTTTTCTGCACTGAGCCAATCACTCGCTAATCCGCTAAATTTATTATCTAGGTCATCCATTGTCATTGGTTCTCTTGGATCACCTTTTGGATATTCCATATATTCTTCATATTCTTTTCCATCTTTAGTTTTAATTACTACTTTAGATGGTTGTTTAGCAGGGAACATTTTTTCAAACTCGATTGATGGTTCACCTTTAATTTTATCAATTACCTCATAAATTCTAGGATCATTAAGTTTTTCATCACTAAAAGAATTAGTAGTTATTTTTTTATCCACAATCGCTGTAGCTAAACAATAGGGAAGTGAATGATCAGCTGTCTCTCTAGATTCGGGTCTGTATTTTGCAGGATCAAAAAGTATATCATAAGCTTGTGCAAAAGCAGTTACTCTTATTTCTTCTATATCTGAATAATCTAAATTGTACTCTGTCATTGCTTTGATAGCACATGAAATATGAGTATGTGTAAGAGCTTCTGTTGGGAATGCTTTCATCCCACATTCTAAAATTTTATAATCTTTGCCTAAGTTTCCAATCAATGCATCAACATCCCAACTCCATTTAGAAACACCATCTCGTCCTTTCATTTCAGTCGGATTTAATTCTTCTTCTTTCGCATTCCAGCCAATAAACGCATCCATAAAACCTTCTTTACCTTCAAAAACTTTTTCAGTTCCGCTAAAACCTTTTTGTGCCATAAATGCTGCAAAAACTCCGGACTGAACAGCCATTGGGTCGACTGTATTTTTCATCATTGTAAGTTTACCAGCTGTAGGACAACCGATAGTATGGTTATGAGAGCCGTTAATTCCAATCGCATTTACCATTTGATCTACGGTTAATCCTAAAAGTTTTCCGGCAACAATTGGTGAAACAAACTGAGTTAGTGTTGCATGATGCCATTTCCTTTCACGCACACCGGGTTTGGCAAATAGGCAAAGTCTTTGTTCAAATTCATAAGCTAAAACGATTGCCACAATTACATCTTTCATAGAAGCACCAACCATCTCACCAATGGATAGTGCAGCAGGAATTATATCTGAGGGATGTGAGGGGTCATCTTTCCAATAAATATCATTGAAATCAAGTGCACGAATCATGAGTGAATTTACTAATGTTGCATTAACTGCAGGCATTTTGTGGCCAAAGCCAATTACTGTTGCTTCTTCTTTGCCTCCCATATCAACGTATAAATCACGTATAATATTAACATCATTTGTGTTTTGGGCTCCATAAGCACAACCTACTGAATCATATAAATATCTTTTAACTTCATTGACTACATTTTCTGGAATGTCTTCATACTTTAATCCAATTGCAAATTCGGATATAATACGAGAAATCGATTTTCCCATAGCAGAAATCCTTTATCTTAGTTCATAAAATTTAATTGTTTTGCCAGTTTGTCTGGTATAACTTAGGGTAGTTTATATAATAAGTAAAATTAACTGAGTGCTTATGCAGCTTGATCAAGTTCATCTTTGCGATAAAATTTATTATAAAAATATAACGAAATTAGATGATAATTATTTTCAAATTTGTATAATTAAG
>CAYXXW010000173.1:0-6330 GCA_964469115.1 uncultured Melioribacteraceae bacterium | reverse complement strand
ACTCAACTAAATTAGTTCCGGGGCGATAAGGTTCATCAATATAATAGGGATTTTCTGGATCCGTAATTAGATCATTCAAAGGTTTGTCATTAAGAATATCGGCCCAATATACCATTTCAAATTTTGGTTCAAATTGAAAACGATTTATATTTATTAAACCTTCGCAGATTGATTGGAGCCACCAATCTTCCAACATTGCTTTTGGAGGCTTATTACCTAAACCATGGATACCAATAATAATTTTTGACATATTTTTAGAAATAGAATCAGAGAAATTTAATATGTAAATTTAATGGAAAGTAGGGTGTGGTTCAATCAATATAATAATGTGGGAAAGATGGAGAAAAAGGAAGTTTGTTCAAAATTAATAATGAGAAATTTAAAATCCTTTCTTGATATCACAACTTACAAATTAAAGCCAAGTCCCGGTTTATCAGTTGGATATAGTGTTCCTTTCTTTAAGATTACAGCACCGTTTGCTGGATCATCAATTAAATCAAGGTGTCCGTCAAGATCGGCATAAATTACATTTGGTTTTGCCAATGCAAAGTGTAAACCCGCGGCTATTCCAAGAGCGGACTCATCCATACAGCCAATCATTACTTCTAAATTTGCTGCTTTCGCAACTGAGTTAATTTTTAATGCAACATCTATTCCACCAACCTTCATCAGCTTAATGTTTACAGTGTCAACTAAATCCCTTCTTGCAAGTTTAAACGCATCCATCAAGTTCATGAGGCTTTCATCTGCCATAACAGGAATTGGGACATTATTCGTAACTCTCCCAAGAAGATCAGGTTCCTGTTTTCGAGTTGGCTGTTCAAGTAACTCAATTTTTACTTTTCTAGTTTCTTCAACAAATTTTATGGACTCATAAACTGTATAACCTTGATTTGCATCAAATCTTAATAGGACCGATTTACCAATTGCTTCCCTTACTTTTTTCATCCTTTCAATATCTTCATCAACATCGACTCCGCCTTTAATTTTCAAAATTGAAAATCCTTGATTAACAAAATCTTTTGCGCTTTTAACAGTGTCATTTACTGGCGAAATTCCTATGGTTATGCTTGTTTTAATTTTCTCTCTAAATCCTCCGAGCAATGTATATATGGGTAAATTTGCTTTCTTGCCTAAAATATCGAAGAGTGCCATATCTATCATTGCTAATGCTGAAGGATGGTCTTTAAGAGGCTCGCTTAGTTTATTGAGTTGATAAGAATATCTAAGTGGATCGCTGCCTTTTAATAATGGCTCAATAAAATCATTCGATGCCTTAAGAACACTTTCGTCGGTTTCACCGGTTACTTCTAAATCGGGTGCAGCACAACCGAATCCTACAATTCCGGTATTTGTAGTAACCTTTGTAAATAAGTTAACTGTTGTATCTATTGTTTCATACGCAATTGTATATGGTACTGCCAATTTCATTTTGTGAGACCAAGTCTCAATAGAATTAATTTTCATTTCACTCACTAATACCTTTTCTGATGAATTTCATCAAGTGTCATTCCTTTTAAATCCTCTACAAAAGCGACAAGGTGAGCTATCATTATTTCCCAAATTATATTTCCCTTTTCGGCATTTGCTTTGGTTGGATCACCCATAGTACCATTTGCAGATATTTTTTCTGTCTGCGCATACCAAGGCACACCTCTAAGAGACGAGAAATTAAGGTACCGACTAGTGAACTTCAGGGAGGCTTTCTTTGCTTTATCCATTTGGACCATTTCAGGACGAATAGCCAATGTTGTGCTGGTTTCAATTTCACCAGCGTGAATATCATTTTGTGTCTCTGTAATTTCATCGATATCAACATCGCTTGTCTCGCCGGTATCAACAGCAACAAAAATATTTGCATCTCTGTTTATCATTTGAGCAGCAAAATTTAATGTAGGGCTATTATCACCATGACCATTAATAATCAATAGCTTTTTGATTCCTTGCTTGGCGATATTTATCCCAATATCATAAACAAGTTTTGCTAAAGTTTCATTTGTAACACTTATTGTTCCCTTAAAGTCATCATGATGATAAGAAACTCCATAAGGAATTAGAGGAAGCACCAATGGCTTTGGATCGCTGCATGCCTCAGCAACTTTCTTAGCTAAATATTCAGCATCAAAAGCATCAACGTCAAGCGGAAGATGAGGTCCGTGTTGTTCAATTGCACCTGTTGGCAGAATAGCTACATCCATTTTACTTAATCGCTGTTCTGCTTCAGGCCATGTTAATTCTGACCACAAATATTTACTTGATAGATTAGTTTTAGATTTCGAAACAGTCTTGCTTGGTTTCACATTTGCCATCTCAAATGGATATGGTTTTCTAAAGTCAGCTTCTTTATATACTTTTATCTCAACCCAATCTCTTGAGACTCTCTTAACAGCTCCATCAGCATGCTGGTTAAATATTTTAAAAAGTGGTTTTCTTAAATCTTGTGGAATATAATTTAAAGGAGAACGCTCATTATCAATTCTTAGTTGTAATATTTCTGGGTGAGGTTTTAATTTTTTTATTTGTTCTTCACTAAGGGAAATTAAATTTTTATTATGCAGTAGATAATTTAGATGCTCTGCTCCCGCTGCTTCTTGATGAAGTGATATTCCCGATAGGGATTTAAGGCAATTTTTTATTTGTTCTTCGGAATAACCGCAAATTTGAGGATCAACATTTATTGCAGTCAGCATTCCAACAATACGCTTGCATTTTTCACATTTACCGCATGGTTTTATTCGTTCACCATCTTTTTCCTTATGTGCTGCATGGCAAGAAACTTGATGTTTAATCAATTCACTATAACGTGTTGCAAGAATATTTTCAATAAGCATTTCTGATAATGGGCGGAGAACTGAAAATTGTGTTACTGCCCAGCCTTTGCGCATGAAATAGCGGGTCATGTTATCGTCAAAATATCTGCTTTGATCAAACAAACCATCGTAGTGAGTTATACCTTTGAAGTTTTTTCTTTCTGTTGTATCATATTCATTACCTATTAGTAACCTTCCAACGCCCCGTTTTCTAAGCAAAGGCAATACTCCGTAAAGAAATACTGCTACTGTCCATAAGCGAATTGGATAAATATCTGCACGGACATCTGCAAAGTCTTTACGAATAAATGGCATATGTCTAAGCATAAATGGGAAAACTCTGTCAGAATTAACCCAGACTCGCGACGTATTTGGCACATTATCTTTCATATATCGATATGAATTCAAGGCAGTAAACCAGTGTCTGCCAGATTCGTTAATAAAAATGGGATGCGTCTCTAAATTTAATTCGTTTATCAATCCGTAAGTTAATAAGCTATCCTTGCCTCCGCTGGAAAGGACACAATGCTTGCTTTTTTCAGTATGCCAAAATTCCCAAGCAGTTTTTATTGGAACTTGATCTAAATCGATAAACTCAAGTTCTGCAAAAGAGTATTTTTTTAATTTAACTGGTTCCAGATTTTTTGCATCCCCAATTAAAAAAGGGTTTGGTTCAAGAAATTTCTTAACATAAATTTCACGGGCAGTATTTTCCATCCATTCTTTAATTACACTTTTATCGGTGTCGTCAAATAATCCGTTAAAGACAATTTTTTTACAAAACAATCCGTAGTTAATAGCAACTTGAGATAAGATCATACTTGCTAAATTCAGGTGGGAATCATTATCCGGTTCAAAGACCTCTTCTTCGTAACTATAAATTAAATCGATGGAGTCGGTGACATCATTTTTGTAAATGGTGTATGGTGCAGAGATTTTTTTCTTCTCAATTTTTATTGGTCCAATCTCTAAGCAATCAAAAACAACTAACTTGTCTAAATGATTTTGAGTAATGTTTTCTTCTGGATTTGTGTTCATCATGTACCTATCATTTATACTTATTTCTTCAATTAAAGTCTATGTCACTATGTGGATAAAGACAGCCGTTCTAATTACTTTTTATGCTTCAAGATTGTTTTTACTAGTTTATCTGCGCCATTTAATAATACATCGTAAGTTGGAATATCATAAAGATTGGTGTATTCATCACAAACTTTATCTACTTCTTTTGGTGTCATATTCTCATGATTGATTGTAATCGAAGTAACTTTTTTTCCAGAAATTACCTCAATCGCTTTTAATTGTCTCGACATTGAATGCATTGTATAGTCGGGAAATCCGTCATATTCTTTTCTTGCCGGGGCATGCTGTAAAATAATCAGATCGGGTCTGCCGGCTGCCAACAATTCAAATCCACCGGGATATGCCGGATTTAATAAACTTCCTTGTCCCTCTAAAATAATAAAATGAGGCTTTTCATTTTTCCAAGCTGAGTAAACTGCATGTTCAATTTCACCGCTTACAAAATCATTTATAAGGGAATCTAAAATAATGCTATATTTTGCTCCTTGCATCCAAGCAGTTTGACCTGTCCCGATCATTTCAGCCTTATAACCAGCCAAACGTAATGCTTTAACTAAAATCCAAGCAGTTGTTCTTTTGCCAACAGCTGAGTCGGTGCCAAGCACAGCAATTTTTAATGATGTAACCTCTTCAATATTTCCACTAAAAAAGTGCATTTCACTTCTCGGTGGAGTTTTACGTATATCAGTAATGCTTACTTTGTGCTGCGCGGCAAGGGATTTAATTTCTTTATCATCTGAAAGGAAGTCATGCAACCCAGAGACAACATTTAAATCTTTCTTAATTGCACTTTTTACTGCATCTCTTGCATAGTCCGGAAGTCTGCCACCATCGGGAGCCAAACCAATTACAAAGTGTGAAACATTAATGTTTGAATTAATGGCAGCTTGAAATGCCTCTTTAAAACTTGAATAAATTGGAATTCCATTTTCCTTATTGTCTAAAACCATTCCGGCATCTTTTCCGGCATGTCTCGAGTCGATTATAGATAAAACTTTAAATCTTTCTGTAAACCTAACAAGTCCATGCGCAGTTTTGCCATTGGTTGTGTTATAAGCGCCTTCACAATAAACAATAGCATTACCTTGTGGCAATGTGTTCATTACTTCCTCCCGGTTAATACTACAACGAATCTATCGTTATTTATTATTTCTTGATTGTTTTTATTTAGCAAGGCTATTAATCCTGCAGTTGATGCGGGAAGAACAAACATTCCCTCTTTTTCTCTGATTAGTTTAGCATAACTTAACATTGCCTTATCCGTAGCATCTGCCGCCCAGCCTTTTGTTTTTCTTATAGCATCTAAAGCCAAATCGCCATCTATTGAGTGCCAATTGATCAGTGGCTCATTAGTTTTAGATTCCTTTATCTTTTCAGGGCGCAAATCTTCACAAGTTTCTTTGTTTGTTAGGTGAGCTTGAACAATGGGATTTTTTTTAAACGAAGATCCCGCTACAATTTTTGGCATTTTGGAAGTTTTTCCTCTTCTATATAAACTTAAAAATCCTTTATAAATCCCGGCCAAGGTTGTGCCGTTTGAAACCGGAACAGCAATCACGCTTGGCGCATCTCTAAGGTCATCATAGATTTCGTATGCAATTTCGCCATAAGCTTTAAGTTGAAGAGTTATATTTGTCCCTCCGGGATTAGCATCGTAAAATTCTTCTTTATCGGCATATTCCGAAGATACTTCAACAGCTCTTTCATAATCTCCGGGAACTCTAATTATTTCAGCTCCTAATTCAGTCATTTCTTTAATTCGGATTGCATGATACGTTTCAGGCACAAAAATTTTACATTTAATATTTGCAATTGATGCTGCAAGTGAGCAGGCAACTCCATAGTTCCCGCAAGTTGCTAAAGTCATGGTATCAAAACCTCGTCTCATTGCATCCATTGCTTGTGCAAACGCAATTCTGTCTTTTTGTGTCCCGGTAGGATTACCGCCTTCGAACTTTAAGAAAATTTGTCTGGCACCGACTTCCCGCTCAATGTTTCTTGCTCTAACCATTGAAGTATCACCGACTTCCGAATCCATAATATCTTCAAATGCTTCCAGTCTGTCATCTAACCAATTATTTTTATCAGCAATAATTTTACGCTGTTCTTTAAATTCGTAATTTAAATCAAATCCTACTCCGGAAGCACCGTCAATAAGATCATAGGGATTTTCTAAATTTAAACTTTGCTGTGGGTTAGGTTCAGAGTTTTTGTGTGAATCTAGCATTATGCTTCTTTCCAATTAAAAGTTAGAAAATATTGCCTAACAGAAATCCTAAAAATGAAGGCAGTAAATTTATATTAAAAAGTTTGAATTAAATAAGAAAATAATTGTTTTGATAGACAATTTAAATTAATTTATCGCGCATCCATTTTGCTCTATCAGTTGTAATTCCATCAATTCCCCAAGAAACCAATTCTTTTGCCTTTTTAGGAT
>CAYXXW010000172.1:0-6388 GCA_964469115.1 uncultured Melioribacteraceae bacterium | reverse complement strand
ATCTTATGTGTGAGAGACTAGATAGATTGGATTCTATTTTTCAATATAGTAAACCGGGTGGATCATATTTAATGTTTCCAAAAATACTGTTAGATAGGGGAAAAGATTCCATAGAGTTCAGTAAAAAATTATTAACTGAAGCTAAAGTTTCTGCCACTCCCGGCGTAGCATTTGGACCAACCGGTGAAGGTCATATTCGGCTTTCATTTTGTGTTCCAGAGGAAATGATTAATAAGGCATTTGATAGAATGGAGAAATATTTTAAATAAGAAAATGTTAAGGATTTCCTGTTTAAGACAATAAAATATTTTCGGAAAAAGAGAAAATTAATTTTTAATGAGATAATTAATGATACAATCAACAAAGAATTCGTTAGTTGGAAAAATGGCAGATTATTTTGGGCTGAATAAGAAATTTCATGAATACACAAAAATCATTACTGATCCTAAGGATACCGCAGTTATAAGTCCTGTTGAAGCCAAAGTAGTGAATATTGGAAGTATAGACCAAAATGGATTGCTCGTTTCTAAGAACAACAAAAAAATAGAATTAGAGAAAATTATAGGCGATTTTTCCAAACAATTTTTGGATGGGAAGTATATCAATTTTTATTTAAGCCCATCTAATAAACATTTTTGGGCTACTCCCTATGATGGCATGTTTGTTTATACACAAAAGAATGAAGGGAAATCTTGGTTACCAATATTTACCGGATTAGAAAACATATTGGGAATAGAGATGTTTAGTAGAGCTGTAAAAATGAATGCTTCAATTGGGTCAATATTTAAAACAAAAGATTTTCCAATAGCAATGATTTCGGTTGGATCATTAAATGTAAATAGAATTCATACTGACTATGATGAAATGATGAATTATAAGAAAGGAACACCTTGCGGTTATTTTAGTATCGGATCAAGCATGTTACTTTGTTTTCCGAATCAGTTTAAAATTTTAGTTGATAAAGGAGCCGAAGTAAAAATTGGGCAGAGTATTTTAGTCTAAATACCTTGAAAAATGAGAGAAATGATATTGCCCCTAACCAACCAAATATCAAGACATAATTATTATTCATTTTTATGGCATGCTACATTTCTAGCATTAGCTCAAAGTTTTATGGATATTGAAACCATAATGCCTGCGATGATCATTGAATCCGGTGAAAATGCTGTGCATGTAGGTGCGCTTACAGCAATAATGCTTGGTGGTTCAAGCTTTTTCCAGCTGATGTATGTTCCCTATTTAAATAATAATAAATTTAAGAAGAAGTACCTGCTTGCCGGAATAAATATAAGGGTGATGTCACTTAGTGGAATGGCTTTGATGCTTTATTTTTCAATTTCCCTTAAAGGAGATATGGTTATTGGTCTGATCTTTATATTAATAGCTTTTTTCTCACTAAGTGGTGCTTTTGCCAACATCAGTTATACCGATATATTTGGAAAATCTATAATACCCGAATCAAGAAAATCATTTTTATCAATTAAGCAAATTATTGCAGGTGTTGGTATTCTTTTATCCGCCTTTTTCGTAAGAAAAATTCTTGTAAATTTTTCATATCCAACTAATTATTCATTTATGTTTTTTATTGCAGCATTAGTATTAGGAATTGCATCCTTAGGATTTTGGAAAATTCGAGAAATTGCTGCATCTGGATTATCAATTAAGAGTCTTTGAGTATATAAAGCGGCAATTAAATCTGAATTAAAAAAAAATAAAAGATTAAAGTATTATTTGGGATTTATTAATACATTAGGTATAAGCACTGCCATTTTACCATTTATAATACTTTTTGCCAAAGAAAACTTCGAAAGCGGCAGAATTGAAACTGGAAACTTTTTATTATCTAAAGTTATTGGTGTTGTAACGGCAGGAATGATTATAACGCCAATATCTAAAGTAATAAAGTATAAATTTTTAATGTATCTTGCTTCTATACTAACCTTAGTAATACCATTATTTGTTATGATAATCCGGAGTTCTTCATATTTTTACCTTGTATTTCTTATTGGTAGAATTGTTTTTTCAATGTATTCAATCTCAATGAAAGGAGTTTTGTTAGAAATTTCAGATAATGCGAATAGGGTACTATATACTGGTATAGCTGGTGCAGGAAGTATTATCCCAATCTTATTCACGTTGTTAGGAGGATGGATAATTCAAGAATACGGATTCGACTTATTCTTTATTCTCTTTATAATCATCATTTTAAGTTCAATATTTTTTATCCATAAATTAAAGTGTGTGAAATGAAAAATAAAATTAAAATTGGAATTATTATTTGTGACCGCTATTGTAGCTGTGCAGGTGGAAAATGTTTCAGGGCAATGCAAAATAAAGAAGGAGCTTTTAGTATTTATACTGAAAATGATGAGTTGGAGTTGGTTGGCTATACATCTTGCGGAGACTGTCCGGGTGGAAATATAGAATATACACCGGAGGAGATGATAAAAAACGGTGTGCAGGTTATTCATCTTGCAACCGGTATGGTAGTAGGATATCCACCTTGTCTTTATATCAGACAATTTGAAAAATTTATTGAAGAGAAATATGGAGTCGCTGTTGAAATTGGAACTCACCCAATTCCTCAAAAATACTATGATTCGCATTTAGCTTTGGGAACATGGGATTCTATTGAATGGAATGAATTAATCCAACCAACATTATCTGATGAAGAAACAAGGATTGCATATAACTAATTATATTGTTGTATAATAAAATATTTTTAGTTGTTTCAATTTTCTAAAAACTAGTTGGAGGAGAAATGGAAAGCATAAAGAATATTTATGATGAATTTCACTGGGAGGAAGCACAAGGTTATCCCATTGGGACAAGAATGAAAACTTTGCGAGATGAAAATGGACACAAAACAATATTGCTAAAATTACCAAAAGGATTTAATGCTCAACCTCATTCACATATTTATGATGAGCAGCATCTAGTAATTTCAGGGGAATATGAAAGTGAAGGAGAAGTGTTTTCCTCAGGGACTTATAGAATTATCCATGCTGGCAAGGATCATGGTCCTTTTAATTCCCCAAATGGTGCTCTGGTTTTAGTAATTTGGAATCCCATTATATAATTGGTTATAAAATGACAATGATCAATAAAATATCGAGAAAAATATTGCTACAAATAAAGTGGAGATTATGACACTGTTAGGTGCTAAGAAAGCGGAAGACAAACATAAATTTGCTAAATCAAAAGTTGGGGAGAACAATAAAAAGCCGCGGCTTAAAATCGCTGGTTTTGGTGGACAAGGGGTTCTTCTTCTCGGCAGGCTTCTAGCCGAAAGCGCCATGTTGTTGGATTATAAAACAACTTGGCTGCCTTCATACGGACCAGAGATGTGCGGCGGAACTGCCCACTGTCATGTTAGTATATCCGACAAACCGATAGGTTCGCCTCTTGTATCAATTGCGGATGTTTTGATTGCAATGAACCTCCTTTCGTTAGATAAATTTGAAAATGAAGTTAGAAAAGGAGGGGTGATTTTCGTTAATAGTTCTCTGATTCAACGTAAAATACAACAGAAATCGCAGATGAGTTGGGGTAAACAAAAGCAACCAATATGTTTATGGTAGGTGCCTATGCTGGATACACAGGTTTGCTTTCTTTGGAAAGTGTTTTAGCAGCTGCTAAAAATATAGTAAAGAGAAAAGAGTTTAGAGAAATTAACGAAAAGGCAATAAAGAAAGGAATAGAAAATGTCAGAAATAAGTATTTTAAATACAATAGAAGCGATAGTGGCTGAATTCCTCAGTTCAATTCCTCCTGATGTTATGTTAGTTGCAGCATCAAAGACAAGAACACCTAAAGAAGTGCAAGCTGCTATTAAGGCCGGAATTAAAGTTATAGGTTACAATTATCTTCAAGAAGCTGAGCGCGGATATATCAAACTATCGGGAATGTGGCACTGTGGCATATGATTGGGCATTTACAGCGCAATAAAGTTAAAAAGGCAGTCAAACTCTTTGATATGATTGAAACAATTGATTCAGTTCAATTGGCTCAAATGGTGAATAAACAATGTGCTTTAGGAAATAAAATGATGCCAGTGCTCATTGAAATCAATAGCGGGAAGGAATCGAATAAAACCGGAGTCCTGCCGGAAGATGCCAGGCCATACTTCAAATCAACAAAGAAAGCATTTGACCGATTGAAAAAATTAGATATCCCAAACGTGGAAATGAAATATCTCTCAATGGGTATGAGCAACAGTTATAAAATTGCGATTGAGGAAGGTGCCAATATTATTAGGATTGGGACAAGACTTTTTGGAGAAAGGAAGGACAATTAAAATGCCAAAAACTGAATCATTTGATCACTATGCAGATGAATACGATAATTGGTTTATTGATAATAAATATGTATTTCAATCAGAATTAAAAGCCATAAAAAAAGTTATTCAAGAAGATAAAGATGGGATTGAGTTTCTGCAATTAGCAAATGATATAAACATCAAAGCGTCTATTGAGGTTTATATCATTTGATGATTTACCGGAACTATTAATTCGGTTTAAACACGGAAAGGTGAACGGTAATGCAGTGATACAATTACCAAGGAAGAACTTCTCCAATGTTTCACAAAACGGAACATTAAGTTTATAAAGCAAAATCTATGAAAATAAAAATAATTTAAGAAGCATGGAAGATTTAATTACTTTAAGCAAATATTAATATTTTGTGATAATTATGACAAAAACTCTGTGTTAATTAACAAGGTTATTTGATAATAAAGGATAATTCATGTCTGTTAAGATAGGATTAGCGCTTGGTGGAGGCGGAGCACGTGGTCTGGCGCATATTGGAGTGTTAAAAGTTTTCGAGAAAGAAAACATCCCCATTTATCAGGTGACCGGCTGCAGTATGGGTGCTATTATTGGCAGCGCTTACGCATTTTTTGGAAACACATCTAAAACAGAAAAGTTTGTGCGTAACCTACTAGAAAGTCCTGCATTCAAGAAACTTGATATTCAAATCTTTTCAGCCATCGATCATGATCAGGCTACACGGCATCTCGATTATTATTTAAATAATCTTAAAAAATATTTTTCTTTGTTAAAAACAGTAAACCATACTGCTGTTTATGACGAAAATACAGTTAATGAGATATTTGAAATATATCCTGAGATCAATATAGAAGACCTTCCGGTGCGATTTGCCTGCATTACCACAGATTTAATTTCCGGACGTGAAATTGTGCTAAATGATGGAAATTTAAGAAAAGCGGTTATGGCCTCCTCTTCGATACCGGGAATTTTTCCACCGGTTAAAATTGGGAACCAACTCTTGATTGACGGTGGAATTACAGATAGCATTCCGGCTCATGTCGCAAAAGGACAAGGTGCTCATTATGTGATTGCTGTCGATGTGACAAAATGTATCGATGATATGAACAATTTGGACAATGCTTTACAAATCATTTACAGGGCCGAAGATATTGTTTCCTATCATCTAACTCAAGAACGATTGGTTGGAGCTGATTTGGTCATCCGGCCTAAAGTGCGACACTTTGCCTGGGCAGCAGTTGACCAAATTGATATAATTATCGCTGCCGGCGAACAGGCTGCACAGGAAGTACTTCCACAAATCAAGCATTTTTTAAATAGTTGAACATTTTATTAATATTTATTCTTTACCTGCAATTATCTCATTTACGGTAAATTTTAGTATTTGTCTCTGTTCATTTACCCATCCCCAACTAAAATCACAAAAACATTTCACAGACAATCCCTATCCCAACTTTCCCCAATTATCGGGCATAAGAAAAAGGCAAGTCATCAAAGTGCTGAATTTATTGATATGTGAGGCTCCTCGGATGTTTCGGGAGCTGAAAATATGTTGATCACTATTGCTAGCATCTGACAAGCACCTTCACAACAAAATCGCAGAAAAAAGAAAAAATTAAGCGTGGCTTTTTTGTTAAGTTGGAGTTGAATAGTAGCACCATCATACTACATACAGCACAAGACAATTAAACAATGAATTTTCACTCCAGCATCGGGCGAACCAAAATACAGGGTTGTCAAATAGACGGAGGTGACCGGTTGACGCAAATATTTTTTCAGTTACGGAGTTTTTTTCGGCTGCTTATCTAACTTCTCTTTTGTCTTTTGCGTCTGTTTACTTTTCTTTTGCTTTTGAATCTTGCTCTTATCTTTCTTACCGCCTTTGTCTCCCATAATGTATATCCTCTCATGTTATGGATTTGTTACTTTGTAAACAATGCTTAATAATACAAAAAATTCCTGTAATCTCCATTTTTATTTTCTATTTCATTCCTTTGGTCGCAGTTCTTCAATTAAATTAAACCAGTCATCTTGAATTGATTTAATTTTCTGCAAATGATCAATCAAATTCAACTCCAAATACTTATTGCCTAACAGCG
>CAYXXW010000171.1:0-6434 GCA_964469115.1 uncultured Melioribacteraceae bacterium | reverse complement strand
TAAAGATTACGCCGATAGGGAATTTGGAGCGGTTGTAATTTTTGTTGAAATTGATAATAATGAGTTAACCGGTTTATTAAAAACAACCGGAGAATATATTTTATTAAATATTGATACCGGAAATATTAGAGCACTCGATAAAAGTAGAAATAGTATTCTTGGAACGGCAAATTCCGCAGAAGAAGTATTTTACAAAATGAGTAGTAGTCAAGTAAAGCTTTTAATAGAAAAAGGGAAACAATCTGTAACAAAAATTGAAATGAGACCGGAAACTTTAACTTTAACCAATGGTAGTTTTACCTTAGAGATGGTAGTGCCTTGTCCGCCAGATTGCTATTAATTTTAAATGGAAGAGATTTTAGGACTATTTTATAGAAGCTTTAGTTATTTAGCTGCTATTACAATGCTATTTCCTGTTATTACGTCATTAAAAGCCAAGGCAAGCGGCGCTGTTTTTTCAAAAGATTTGAGACTATTTGAAATTTACGTTTACTTTGTTCTGATATTTCAATTATTGGCGCTTTCTTTAAATTTTATTTTTCATTCACATAATGTGTTTTTGTTCAGAATATTTTTGCCTGTTCATCTTGCTTTCTTTTCGTATCTATTGTTAAAATGGGCAAATATGGGTAAAATAGCGCTTCTGTTTTCTCTTTTATCTATACCTTTTATGTTCATTGTTGATTTTGTCCTGGGGGATTATAATTCTGCCCCCGATTTTATGATTTGGCTTGATGCTTTTATATTGTCTATTTTATCGTTTTTACTTTCTTACCTTAATGATAAAAATAATGTTCATCACGTTAAAGAAATTAACTATATACATATTGGTATTTATCTGTATTCATTTATTACATTATTCGGACTTTTTCCATCTTATGTAGGTTCGCCTACTTACGGATTTTTTTTCCAGTCATTGGCTGTATTTGTATCTAATATATTTTTTGCATGGAGTTTTGTATGTTTATTTCCATCCCGTGGTTAGTATTATTCTTTTTTGCGCTTATTTTTGTAGTTGGAGTTTTAATTTATGAGCTTAATGCAAAATTTAAGTGGAAAAATAGATTTAACGAATTAAGCGAAGAAACGGCAAACTTAAAAGTAAAATTAAGCAAAACTAGTAGTTTAGAAGAAAATTTTGATTTAATTATAAACAAGATTACAAAAGAACTCTCTGTTCAGCAGAGAAAGATTTTTCTGCACACTGTAAAGGGATTACCGAGCAAAGATATTAGTGATAAAATGAATATTTCTTCCTCAACAGTTAACTCTCATATCAAGGAGATTATGCGCCATTTTAAAGTTAATAAACGTGCTCAATTACCCTATATAGTTATAGACAAAATAACAAACTCATCAAATGGCTTTGATGGTGATATTGATAAGGAAAATTAAATATTTGTTTGAAAAGCCCAACTTTTAAAAGAATACTTATTTGTGTTGGGCTTTTATTAAAAACAACAATTTTATTATTTACTTAACCAACATAAGTTTAGCTGATTTTGTAAAATATTTATTGTTTTCTAATGACACAGCCTCAAATCTGTATAAATAAATTCCACTGGTTACTCTTACTCCATTGCTATTTGTTCCATCCCAAGTTACTTGGTAGCTGCCGCTTGTTTTACTTTCCGATGCCAATGTTTTTACTATTCTGCCCATAATATCATAAATAACTACTTTAACATTTGCATCGCTTGGCAATGAATAATTAATTGTTGTGCTTGGGTTAAACGGATTTGGGTAACTTTCTACAGTGAAACCTTTTGCAATAACTTCTTCTTGGTTTATATTTCCGCCTTCTGATTTCGGGATTTCTAATCCTTCTTGTTCAAGTTCCCCTGCAGCAAAACTATATAAACCATTATCCGGGTAATCTTTTACCAGCTTTGCAAATAATTCATTCGCTTTTGTGGTATTTGATAAACTGTACTTATAAATCAAAGCTTCCTCGTAAAGCATCTCGCAAATAAGAGCCTCATTTATTCCTTTGGTACTAAGTACTTTTTCACAAATGTCTACTGCTTCTTTATACTTTCCCTTGTTTAAGTTTAGGTTTACAAAATATCTTTCAATGTACGGCGAACTCTTTTCTCTAAGTAAGGTATTTATGTAGGCTTCAAACTCATCTTGGCTTTCTGTTGCATAGTAACATTTTTCTATTTTAGATAGTATGGCAGTTGTTTCAACCGAGTTGCTGTTAACAGTTAATAAAGCTTTATAGTCCTTTATCAGGGCATCAAAATCAGCTTTATAGCCAAGTAGTACCGAAGGAGTTTTTTCTTCATTTTCATCACTTATTTTTTTAAGCAGTTTTGCGTACTCTGTATTAAGTAAGTTTATATCTTCCGGTAAAGGATTATCTTCTATTCCGTCCGCAAGTAAATCTGACTTACTTAGTTGTTTGCTGCAAACATTATTGCTGTAACCGGAAACATTACCGGCTATACTTTGCGGCCAGGGTGCACTCATTGTATTATTAGGTGCGTAAATATATCCACCGGAGTTTGCATATAAGTCTAGCATATTATCGCAGAATGTGCTAGTTGAAACAGTCATGTTTGTATTTGAAGTTGCCCAGATGCCAAAGTCGTGGTCTGTTATATCCACTCCCCAAGTGTAACCCGAAGTATTATAATAATAAATAGCTGGAGAAGTACTTGCCGAATTATGTACTATTCCACTGGTAGCAATACTATTACATCCATATTGGTTTATTGAACCACTACCCATAAACGTAATAGAATGTGTCTCTGAATCTAAACTATTATTTATTGTAATTGAATGACCATTGTGCATTTTTAAATTGCTTAAAGTAAAATCTGTACAATTTGAAAGCGTAATGTTACCATCAATTACACTTGTGCCGTTTGTAGCTCCGGTAAGTGTGCGGTTATCAAGACTAGTAATAGTAATGTTATCTGAATAAGTTGTAAGTGGCAATAGTTCTATTGTTTGACTCGGACTTGAATAATTTACCGCTGCTTGCACTGAACCAAATACAGCTTTAAGTGTTGAGCCGCTTTTTACAAAAAGGTAATTATTCGTAACTCCACTTTCTATAATAACGCTACCACCATTTAATAATATTGCATAATTGCCATAATTTATTGTTACATCTGGTTTTATTGTTAATGTTACACCAGAAGGTATTGAAATATCTCCAGTTAATGTTTGCGTGCCAGATAAAACCGTAATAGCGCTACCGTAAGGTATATTTACCAAAGCACTAATAATTGTTCCCCAATTTCTACCGCCGGGGTCACCATTGCCTACCGGTCTGTAATTTGGATTGATTTTATAATAAGCAGTAATAGTACCATAACCATCGTGTAGTTGCCAACCCCATAGTGATGACCATACCCATCTACCATCAGGACATTCATAAGGATCATGTTTATATATACCCATTTTGCCCCATTTGGAAATTAGTTTGCTTGAATAAGATAATTTGCGAGCTGAATGAGTTATTATACCATTTGAAGTGTAAACACATATTTCTGCAACACTATTATTTGTAGAAACGTACGAAACATAACCTGATGGCTGAGAATAATTTTGATCGGTATAATAATCGGTTGGATAGTTAATCCATTTCAATTGCGATGGTTGTCCATTTTTCCATATATAATCCTGCGTCCAAATACCATAACCTTGTGTATTATTCCACGCAAAAAAATGACAGTTAAACCTGCCGTGATTTGCTTGAGAAGATTGAATAATATCAACATCATAATAATTATCTACAATATAGTTTATTGCGCTTATTGTAGACGAATTTATATCACCATAACTAGAAGAACTAACTGATTTTCCATTGGGTGTTATTTGAGCAAATAAATAATTAGAAACTAGCAGTAAATTAAATATCAAATAAAAATATGTTTTGAAATTCATATCATTTCTCCTTCATTTTATTTAGTTATCTTTAACAATTCTTAGTCCAAGAGCATAGAATCTCCAATGTTTGTCTATAGACCGTGCACTATTAGTTGTCATTGTACGGTAATATACATCGCCACCTGATGAGACATCAAGAGCAGCGCTAGATAAATAGCTAACGAACCGTATAAGAGGATCTGAATATTGATGATGTAAACAAATCTCGAATACGTTACCAATCATGTTATAGCAACCTTCAATTGATTTTCCTTCTTCATAACTAAAAACTTCTACAAGCGGCCCTGTTTCTGGGGAACGAGTTATAAAGTTTGCAAAATTTCTGTTGTAAACATTTCCCCAAGTATATTTTGTTCCAGGATCAGGCCCTTTTGCTGCTCTTATCCACTGGTAAGAAGATGGAATATGATAATTCTTATTTGTTTTAGTACTCAACCATTTGCAGTATGCTTCTGCTTCATAGTAGCTAATTCCATGTACCGGTGTATTTTTTTCATTTGAGTAAGGATCATCTATCCACAACTTATCTTTACTCCAAAAAACCGGAAGAAGCCAATTTTCATTCGTCCTAAAATTCCATCCATCCTCTGCCCAATATGATGAATTTTTATAACCATCATCGTTTACAAATTTTTCATATTCTTCATTTGTCACTTCAAATTTGCCAATTTCATAAGGTTCTAATTCTACAATAAGCATAGGTAAAGAATCCGGTGGAACAAATGTAGTATCCCAACTTGGTCCGTATGTAAACCTCAAATTTGAATTTATAGTAATCATTTCTGGTTCTATGAAATCATTATTTGGCTCGGTTGGACTATCTTTACATGTTGTGGTAATCATCATTAATGAAGTCATCAGAACCACTATATTTGTTTTCATATGTTTCATTCTATTTACCTTCTATTCTTGTTGTCACAAATTCTAAAAGACTATTAAATGTAGTAAAATCCAGTGTGGAAATATTCATTGAATGTGTATTTGAAACTAAAGTCAACAATTCTGAACTTTTGCCTAATTCAGTATTTTCTAAGTACTTTAACATACTATGCCCAACAAAATTAATTGTGATTAAATCTCGGTAAGCAATTAAGTTTTCTTCATTTGACTCAGAATATTTTCTATTAATTTGCTTTATAATTTTATAATTATCACCAAAGCCATTGATTATTTCATTTTGAGCAAGGAGCAGGTTGAGATAACAAAATTTAAAAACATATAATCCTTTTTCATAATCTTCTTTATATTCGTTTATTTTTTGGAAATCATAATTTAAGTAACTGTTTAATATTACGTTAGCTACATCTTCTCTCACAAATAATTCGTTGAATCCGTTAAATTCTTGTCTAATATATTTAAATATTAACGGAATATTTTGTGAAAACATTACATCTGCTATATAAGGATATGTTAAACATTCCTCCAATAATTCTGCAGTGCTTAATATTTTTAATTGTGTTACAGGTATCTGACTTGAGATAATAATCTCTTTCTTTGATTTCTTTTGGGGATAATTCAAACTTGGAATTAGTAGAATTACTAGGAAAAGGGAAAGTAACTTTTTCATAAACACTCCAATTAAATTGTTTTACAATAATTTTAATTAAAATCTAAATAGTTATTATATTATTTTAAGGTATAACTCAAACAAACCCAATAAAAAACTCATTTTCATTAATTTTAATAATTTTGTTTTGCAAAAATCCGTCAATCAAAAGATTTTGGGTCGGTTTATACTCTTTGTGCAGTTTTTGTAATTGTGTTAATAGTAACTTCTGTGAGCACGATATAAAATAGTTAAGCATTATTAAACCAAAGCAAATAATAAATTTTCTACATTATATGTAAGCTATTTTTGCCGGTTTGTCAATAGGTAAAACTAATGAAATCACTAGGTAGTTTTAACATTTTTTCACTTTATTGGGGTAAAAATGGGAGATTTTCAGAAAAATATTTGCAGCTGAGTATTAAGAAATGTAAAATTAAATTCTTTGCAATGTTAGTGTTTTTATCATTCTTTTCTGTCACAGATGGGTTCATCACAACCATGAAAATTTTAATTAATCTTCAGAATTCTAAACGGAAACAAAATAATTGTTTTTAATACTTCAAAAACAACCTCCACAGCAAAACCCAAAATTTTAAAGGGCAACAGTAGCAGCCATATAAACGGATAAAGAATCAACACACCAATTGCTAAGGGCAAAGATATTATTGCCAGAATCACCCATAAAATAAAAGTCAGCATAAATTATTCTCCAATTTTATTATTCTACCAAAATAGACGAAATAAACTCCAATAAGTTCTTAAAGTAAGGTTAAAAAATTGCGATAATCAATAATATAATAATGGTAAAAATAATATGAAATTAGTAACTAAGTAACTTCGTAACTTTTTTTGTTAAAAAATATCTTAGATTTTCTAAAAAATCTAAAAATAAAAAATATATCTTTGATATTTTATGAGAATAGTACTAGCAACCAGCTTCATAAATTATAAACTTTTAGCTTTATTCGGTTAATCTGATTTGAAT
>CAYXXW010000170.1:0-6437 GCA_964469115.1 uncultured Melioribacteraceae bacterium | reverse complement strand
ATCAACAGATGTAAGATTACCGAATCCGAAATCGCGCAGACCTTTATAAAAATCTCTTTCATCAATTTTATCACTAAGCTTAACGATTCCGATATTACTAGACTGTTCGAGTACTTCCTGAACTGTTAACTTATCATGCTTGTGTGTATCTCTAATCAAAGCTCCATTAATTCGGTATTTGCCATTTTCAGTATTTATTACATTGCTTTCTTTAACTAAATCTTCTTCTAAGAGCATTGCAAGAACTACAGATTTCATGGTCGAGCCAGGTTCGTACGTATCGGTCAGTGCCCTGTTACGTCTTTCAAAATCAGAGAATTTATAATATTGCTGAGGGTTAAAATCCGGGACATTTGCCAAAGCTAAAATTTCGCCTGTTTTGGGATTTGCAATAATTCCTATTCCCGACTTACCTTGATATTCCTTAATTCCACTTTTTAATTCGTTAACTAAAATTTTCTGATAAACTTTATTTATAGTCAGATAAAGAGAATGACCGGGAATTGCCTGAACTGATTTATCATAATCGATTGATACAGATCTTCCGATTGCATCATTTTCAACATAAAGTTCACCATCAATTCCAGTTAATTTTTCATCGTAAAGTTTTTCTAATCCATCTTTTCCGGCACAATCGCCATCAACGTAACCTAGAATGTGTGAAGTAATATTTCCGTAAGAATAAACTCTGGTATAATCTTGAGTCTTATAATATCCATCTATGACTACTCCATCAAGCAGAAGTGATTTTTCTTTTGAAATTTTTCTCTCAAGACAAACATTACCTTTAGCTTTATTGATAAGATTTATATACTTACTTGGTTTGGTATTAAAGACTTTTGCTATTTCTTTTGCCAGCTGATCTCTTTTCTTAGTATTCTTCCTTAACATTCTGGAATCGGCAAATAAAGAAACATCATCTTTTGTGTAGGCTAGAATTTCCCCGTTTCTGTCATAAATAATTCCGCGTTCTGCTCTAACTGGATAAACTTTATTTTGCTGTTTTACTGCTCTAGCCGAATATTTTTCATGACTACCAATTTGAACTGAAAATAGATGCACTATTAGACTTACAAATACTGCAAATACAAAAAATGTTATAATAAGAACTCTGGAACTATTCATATTTTTTTGCGATATACTTTTTTAGATTACTGATTTTGTTATTGTTGATCTGTATTTTATCTAAGTATTCAATTCTCACTAAATCAAATTTATCTTTAGCCTTTCTTACAACTTCATCTTCTGATGTTAATTTCTGATATTCAACCTTCCTCATTTCAAGCTTATTTTCTTTTTCCCTTAATACTTCTAAAAATTTATTTTTATCCCCATTCAGTTCTTTGATTTCCTGCAGAGTGAACAAATAGGTAAACAGAAAAGGTGTTACAGTTACTACACCAATAAACAATCGTTTAAAGAATAGATTGCTTTTATTATTTATATTTTTTCTGCTGCTCTTAATTTTACACTCCTCGCTCTTGGATTAGATTTTATTTCACTCTCGCTTGCTACCATTGGTTTTCTAGTTAAAATATTGACACTTTTTTTTTTATCGCAAACACAAATAGGAACCTCAGGTTTACAAATACAGCTTAATGCCTCATACTTAAAAAATTTTTTTACTATTCTATCTTCTAAAGAATGATAAGAGAGAACAACTAGTCTGCCCCCTGGTTTTAATAGTTTAAAAGATTTATTTAAAAAATCTTTAAGTTCATCTAACTCATTATTTACATAAATTCTAAGAGCTTGAAATACTCTTGATAAAGTTTTATTTAAATTTTTAACCGGTACAGCTTTTTCAATTGCTGATTTTAACTGTGTTGTTGTTTTAATTGGCTGCGCAAGACGCTGTTTAACGATACTTCTCGCTATCGCTCTTGATTTTCGTTCTTCCCCAAAATTAAATACAACATCAGCAATTTCATCAGCTTCTGCTTTGTTAATAAATTTATAAGCCGGCTCCCCTACTGACTTATCCATACGTAAATCAAGAACAGCTTCGTTACGGTAAGTAAATCCCGATTCTTTATTATCAAACTGAAATGATGATACACCCAAATCGGCAAAGATACCGTCATATCCATCAATATTTTCAACTAAGGAAATATTTCTGATTTCTGTAAAGCTTGCATTATAGATTGTGATTCGCTTATCATCTTTAAATTTTTCTTCACAAAAATCGTAAGCATCTTTGTCCTTATCAGTTGCAAATACTTTAGCATTTTCATCTAACCGGGAAAGAAATTTTGAAGTGTGTCCTCCGAAGCCTAATGTTGCATCGAAGTATATCCCGGTTTTATTTGTTATTACTAATTCTGCCGACTCCTCTAACAAAACAGGGACGTGAAAGCTCATACGTCAATCGCCCAAGACTTGCTTTGCTATTTCTTCGAAGGATAGCTCGCTAGTGTTAAGGTAATCTTCATAGTTTTGAGGGTTCCAAAGCTCAATCTTTTTGATATTACCAAGTATTAAAACTTCTTTTGAAATTTCGGCATAATCAATTAGATTTTTAGGAATTAGTAATCGTGATTGTGTGTCTAGTTTATCTTCGGCAGCTTGTTGTAAAAACATTCTCAAGAACATTGCATCCTTTGGTTCAAAGCTGTTAAGCTGATTTAGCTTACTCTGAACAAGCTCTTCCCATAAATTCATTGGGTAAACATCAATACATTTGTTAGTCCCTCGAGTCATGACAAAAGCATCATTACTCTTTGGATCTACAAATTTCCTCATTTTAGCAGGAATGCTTACTCTGCCTTTTGAGTCGATAGAATATTTAAAACTGCCAATAAACATTGTTTTACCATTATTTGGGAATATTCAACACTTTTACCCACTGATCGTAAAATAATGGTTTTACAAGCCAAAAGTCAAGTTTTTTTTTAACAAAAAATTAACATTAGAAGCTTATTTTGAAGAAAATTTATTTTAGGGCAAAAAAAATACATCGAAGTGTTAATTATTGGAATTTACATAAAAAAATGAGTGTTTTTTTGTATCAGTTGATTTATTAAAAAAAAATAAAAATAATCTGGATATTTTACTTATCACCTCTCAAAAAGGAACAATATAAACCTTTCCAGCAATTGTATTCCCCAAAAGGAATCATTGAGAATGAATAAATGTACTAATTGACAACTCCTTGACATTATAATTTTTCTGTTCTCTCTATAATTGCTTTACATATTTTTTTAATTAAAACAATTGGAGTAACAAATGCGCAGCAAAAAATTTCTTTTATCAGTTCTATCTTTAATCTTTATTTTAACTAGTCTTTCGTTCGCACAAGATGAAACTCAATGTTTTGTTGATGAACATAACGTTGTTATAAATGGTTACGATGCTGTTTCATATTTTACTGAAAATAAAGCAGTGAAGGGAAATGAAAAGTATAAAGTAACTTTTGATAATGCTTCGTTCTATTTTTCAGGTAAAGAGAACATGGCGTTATTTAAGAAAAATCCAATGAAATATATGCCACAGTACGGCGGATATTGTGCATTTGGTATGGGAGCAAAAAACATGAAAGTTCCTTCTAATCCAGAAACTTTTGAGGTGATTGATGGAAAACTATTCCTTTTCTTTAATGATGTTTATGAGGGCAAACCAATGAACACAAAAATGATGTGGGATAAAAACCAAGAAAAAACACACCAAATGGCTGATGCCAATTGGAGAAAAATGATAAAATTAGCTAAATAGATTTTACTCAATGATTATTATTAAACAATAAACCTCAGACCAATCTGAGGTTTATTGAGATAAATTTTTCTCTGTACAATAAAGAAATTAAAATTTTTTAATTTACTTCATTAATATCATTCGCTTAGTCTCCATAAATTCGCCTGCTTGTAGTTTATAAAAATAAATTCCGCTGGCTAATCTATCAGCATTAAAATCAACTTCATAATAACCTGGTTTTTGGTCTTCATTTACAAGCGTCGCAACTTCACTTCCGAGTATATCATACACTTTCAGTACAACTTGTAAGTTGTCATTCCGGCCCTGCCTGCTGGCAGGCAGGGCTTGTGCCGGAATCTGATACTTGATTATTGTGCTTGGATTAAATGGATTGGGATAATTCTGCTCCAAGTTCGGTGACATAGTCTGAGAATAATCATTAACATTAACTGTGTTTCTAATATCAAGGTAATCAACAATTGCATTTAAAAGTGCAGTAGCTGTTTTATCAAAAGTTGTATCAATTCTAGAGGCTATAGGATATTCTTCAAATGTTATTGCTAAAACATTTTCTTGATAGTTTACCCAAAACCAACTCTCTGGAAAAAGCATTGGATTTCCATCAGTCCACGAGACAGATCTATTCCAATCTCCAATTCCGTTTGGAAAATATTGTTGTGTCATAGAAATAAATTGCTTCTGGATTTCAGTATATTCAAGGGAAGTACCATTTTCGTGATGGAAATAAAAATACCCATTATTCGCTCCTTTATCTCCATGCATATTTAGCATAATATTTATAGGTTTAGATGAATTCATAAATTCGAAATATTTATTTTTAAGAGCTGCAACCTCAGGTTCATGTTCGTCAACAAACCAATTGCGTTCTAAATCAATTCCATGTGCATTTAATCTACCATATCCTAATTCAACGCCATCAGGATTATACATTGGAACAATATTAAATATAACTCTGCTTCTTAATATTTTTGCTAAATCAGAATCTCCACCTAATATTTCAATAATTCTCTGTGTAAGCCATTGTGATTGAACTTCATCTGGATGAGTTCTTGCATGAATTGCAACGCGATACTTTACTCCAAAATATTGGCTTAGATCTGAAATATTTACCATCCATATTGCTCTACCTTCAACGCTAGCACCAATTGAATCAATACTTACATAAGGATTATGGGATAATTCTTCCAAATAGACTTTAGTGCTATCATAGCTATATCCCCAATTGGCACTCTCTCTATTTGGAACTACCAAGTTATTTTGTGAAAAAATATTTGATATTGCCAAAAGAAATAAAAATAGTAGGACTAAAAGTTTATAATATTTAATAATTTTTGCTCGGGAGAATATTGAATGTTTCAATTTTGTGATACTTAAAGATATTGATATAATTTGATATTTAATAAATAAGTTTCTAATATGAAATCCTACATTGTTCAAAAAAGCAAAAAAGTCTTGAATTGCAAAAATTACATTTCCCCTAACTCGCTTACAAAAGCTAAAATCTAATAGCAAATTACAAGTAGTTCAATTTCGGCTGAGCTCTACACTGGACTATCCCTCAGCTCCGTTCGGTATGAATACTTTATAACGTTAGCTACCATTTTTATTCTAATCGTAACTCATATTTATTATTTTTTCATTTTCATCCAACTCAATATTGAGATACTTTTCTATGTCTTCGACAAAAAATCTATTTGGTGAAATAGGATATAGTTTGAGCTTCATATAATAATCCTTAATTACTAAATCTCCATTCATTTCCAAAATTGAGACTTCTTTGCCATTAAGAACATATTCACCAATATATTTCGAGTAATCTAACTTTTTATTGTATAAGTTCTCAGGAGTTCTTGATTTTGTGTTTGATGGTATTAATTCAGGATTTTCAGACGGCTTTCCAATTTTTGCAGCTAAAACTAAATCAAATAATTTTAGTAACTCGGAGTCAAATAATTTATCCTTCTGATAAGTATTACAGAGATTAACCAATATTAAATCTTCCTTTGGGAATATTGCAAGAAACTGGTTACCTGTTCCAGATGCAAAATACATGTTATAATCTTTGTAGTATTCTGAAACGCCCCATAACCAGCCATACCATCTACCAATTTTTCCTCCACCACCGTGTTTTGAAACAGGATAAGTGCTACTGTCAATCCATTTCTTTGATAATATCTGTTTGTTATTCCATAATCCGTTTTGTAAGAAAAGCTGACCATATCTTGCTAAGTCTCTTGCTGACATTTTTAAATGATAGGCAGGATGTATCGAGTGTTCAAGTTCATAATAGTATTCTCCATCCATAATTCTATAATCTTGCATTTGAATAGGAGTTGCAATATCAACATAAAGTGCTTCGTAAATAGAAGTTTTTGTCAATTGCTCAAAGATGGTTCCCAATACATTGAAGTCCCAGTTATTATAGAACCATAAAGAATCTGGACGGACACTATTTCTTTTTGGTCTATAGTCATTGACCCAACTTGGCTCAGCTGCTGCTTTATGGTATATACCTGAACGTACCTTTAGCAAGTGTTTTATCTGAGCAGACTTTTCTAATTCTGATAATGAGTCTTTATCCGTTATACCTAATTCTGCAATTGATTTGTTTAAATCTATAGTTCCATTCTCTGAGTAAATACCGTATAACGAATTTAAGATGGCTTTTCTTGCAGAGTGCAATATAAATCTCCTGTTAATTTCACCCCACGCAGCAACTACTTTAC
>CAYXXW010000169.1:0-6442 GCA_964469115.1 uncultured Melioribacteraceae bacterium | reverse complement strand
TGGTTTTAATAAGAACTGTCATTTCGACCGAAGGGAGAAATCTATTTTTTAGATAATTTTAGGAGATTCTCACCCCGCGGAGTTTATCCCGATATGTTTGTAATCGGGGCTCCTCAGAATGACCTGTATTTTTAATTTTTCAGAAGCTTCCTAAACTAAATATTAACTAATGCAAGTCATGAGAAATCAAAAAATTCGCTTTATTCATTTTGACAGTTAAACCATATAATAATAAAACTAAACTAAAATTATAACTTATGCGACTCAAAAAATCTTTTTCTTTTACAGATAAAAATCAAATTTGGCGATTGCTAATTAGTGATACCGATAGACTTGTTATAGAAACTAGAAACACAGAAGCAAAAGAAGTTTTTTTCCATTGTATCGAGTTGGATAAAGGTAAAGTATTATTTAAAGATTTTCAATTTGATGAGAAATTCTGGATAGGGATTGAGGCAATTAAAGGTGATAAAATTTTCTATCATAAATTTGTCAAACCTAATATGCCGGGACACAAAAAGATTATTTGCTATGATATTATTGAGCAAAAAATTCTTTGGCTGAATGATGAACTAACATTTCTCACTCTATATCAAGATAAAGTTTATGCATTCCGAAAAATGTTTGAACGGCAAGATGCTTATTTGCTAGATTCAAATACCGGAGAAATTATTGAAGAACTTGGTAGTGATTTTAATAAGGTTAATGAAAAACTCAATGAAACAAGATTAGAAGAAGATTACTCCAATTATAAATATCCGGAGAAGTATTCAGGAGAAGAAAATTCAAGTATTATGAGCTTAATTGAAAATGAGGTTAAGGATAAAGATATTTCATCAATTGTTGAGTTTTTAGTTTATGGTGAATTATTGTTCTTTAACTTTTATGTAAAGTCTGCAACGAATTTGCTTGATAATATGTTTGCGGTTTACAATATTGATAAAAAGAAAAAAGTTCTTTCAGAAATTATAAATAGAAATTTAAATTCCTTTTCTGCCGACTCATTTTTTTGCTATAAGAATTATCTTATACTTTTAAAAAATAAATCTGAGGTTACCGTTTATAAAATTGTATAGAAGAAATTAATTTCTAAATAATAAAATATTTTGAGATTCTTATGGAACTATCAATCCAAGAAAAGAAACAACTTTTTTTACTTGCTCATTTCTCAATTGAATCTGGTTTTAGACCGGCACAGAAACCCAAGCAGCATGCTGAAGATTCTGAAGCATTTAAACTTAAAGCCGGAGCATTCGTCACCATTACTATTGATAAAAAACTTAGAGGCTGCATTGGCTATGTACAATCGGATGATGAACTTAGTAAGACTGTAATGGATGCTGCTTTCCAAGCGGCTTTTCACGACCCAAGATTTTCACCTCTAAATGAAGCAGAGTTCGGCAAAATAAAATTAGAAATATCCGTATTGTCTCCTTCATTTCCATTAGGAAGTTATGATGAAATTGAAATAGGTAAACATGGTTTAATTTTGGAAGAATCTGGAAGGAAAGCTTTATTGTTGCCTCAAGTACCCATTGAGCATAAAATGGATAGAGAGGGTTTTCTTTCGGCGTTATGTAATAAAGCCGGACTTTATGAAAATTACTGGAAAGAAAAGCAGCTTAAACTTAATGCTTTTACAGCTTCTGTTTTTTCAGAATATGATGAGGACTTAAAATGAATTTAGTCAGAGAACCACAAGTTGCGGGGATGTTTTATCCTGCAAGCTCTAATAAACTTCAGAAACAAATAACCGATTTTTTATCTGAAGTTGAGCATGATAATGAAATTTGTAATGTTGCTGGAATTATTGCGCCGCACGCGGGTTATATTTATTCTGGCAAAACTGCTGCATATGCATACAAAACAATAATAGATAGAAGTTTTGATACAGTAATTGTAATCTCACCAAGTCACAGAGAATATTTCAAAGGAGTTTCAATTTACAGTGGGGATGCTTACAAAACTCCACTTGGAGAAATTGCTATTAATACGGAATTAAGAGAAAAACTAATCTCAGAAAATGAGTTAATTTTTGAAGGCGAAGAAGGGCATAGAGAGGAACATGCATTGGAAGTTCAACTTCCTTTCTTGCAAGTTGTGTTATCAGAATTTCAATTGTTGCCTTTGGTAATTGGTGATCAAAGTAGAGAGGTTGTTTTTGAGTTGGCAGATATTTTAGCCAATTTAGTTAATGACAAAATATTACTTGTGGCCAGCTCTGACCTTTCACATTTTTATACAAAAAGCCGAGCGGCTGCATTAGATTCAAAAGTTGTAGCACATATTAATAATTTTGATTTTGAAAAACTTCAAGATGAACTTGAAAACAGAAAATGTGAAGCATGCGGCGGCGGTGGAATTGTTGCATTATTAAAAGGATTAAGTCAAAAGGGTTATACAAAATCTAAAGTTGTTGCACATTCCGATTCAGGAGATATATCCGGGAATGATTCTGAGGTTGTTGGGTATTTATCTGCGATTGTTTACAAATAATATCCTACTAATTAATTAACTATTATTTCATCAAGTTGAGATTTTGACATTTTTCAATAAATTTGAATTTTCAAAAATCAGAAATATCTCCCCTTCATATTACTAATCAAATTTAAAATAAAAGCTTATTTTTTCTGTAATCCCATTAAATAAATATCCATTAATTAAATTTGACCTTACATCTCATTATGGCTATCTTATTTAATAAAACATACCCACACACTTATAGATTGTTCTTTTATTTTGTAACAAGTTTCTCATATTCAGTTTTTATCAACTATTAAAGAAAGTTAAAATGGAAAATATAAAAAGAAAAGAAAGATCGATTTATATGGATCGTCATAATGTTTCGGATGTTGTTACGGCTGAACATGTAGCCCAATTACATCAAGAGGATTTGAAAGTAGAACATAAATTTGATTGTAAAGGATTAACTTACTGGTTTGATGAAAAAAGAAAAACAGCATTTTGTTTAGTTGAGGCTCCAAACGAACAAGCTGTTCGGGATATGCACGACTCGGCTCATGGTGAAATCCCTCACAGTATAATCGAAGTTGATGCAAAATTGGTTGAATCATTTTTAGGCAGAATTGAAGATCCGGAAAAAACAGCAAATAGTGATTTAAACATTATTAGTGATCCAGCATTTAGAACAATAATGGTTATTGAGTTAGAAATGCTTTCTTTTTTAGGATATGATTTGATTAAAAATGTAAATGAAATTGTTGCAAATTTAGTTGTAGATTTTAATGGGAGAGTTGTTAAGCAATATGAGGGTTATTATTTAGTTTCATTTGACTCTGTTTCTAATGCTGTGTTATGTTCACTTGAAGTCCAATCAAAAATTAAAAAAATCTACAATATTATTGAAAATCAAAATTTAAAATTGAAAATAGGTTTAAGTTCAGGTTTACCAGTTACAGAAAAATCAACCATTTTTGAAGACGCAATTAAGTTAGCTGAGAGAATGTGCAATATTGCACAAGCGGATATTGTAGTATCATCAGATGTTAAAGAATTATATAAGAGTGAAAACTTAAATGTTTTTATTGACAGAAATCTTGTTTTTGCATTAACGCCTTCAGATGAAAAGTTTCTTAATCTTTTATTGGATTATACAGAAGAAACTTGGAAAAATACTGACTTAAAAGTTGATGATTTTGGTAAACATTTGGGATATAGTAAATCCCAATTATATCGCAAAATGGTTTCATTAATAAATAAATCACCAAACACCTTTCTAAAGGAATTTAGATTAAACAAAGCATTAGAATTGTTAAATAAGAAAAAAGGAAATGTTTCAGAAATTGCATTTGAAACAGGATTCAACAGCCTATCATATTTTTCAAAATGTTTCCAAAAAAGATATAACCTATTACCCTCCGATTATCTAAGTTCCAATTTAATGTAAATTTTTCTCTTCTAGCGTCAAACTGACTTAAAAATACTATCATTTGAACTAAATGTGATAGCGGGTATTATTATCAAATTGTAATATTGATTTAACAATTTTACCTTTACCAATATTCTACTCAAACAACAACTCCATGGTAAGCATATTTTTTGAATAAATCATTATTATTTAATCTTAAGAGGAACAAATATGAGAATTGCAAAAGAAAACATTGAAATAAAAATGGAAATACCTGGTGCTGTTATCCGTCAGAGAACTGATTTTGGGGATGCAACTGGATTAGGAAAGATAAGTGGGGAGTATTTTAGTCTTTCTGCGGGAGTAGATACGACACCCCTCTTTATGGGACTTGAAGGAAATTTGTGTCAGTGCCCTCATTGGGGATACCTTTTAAGCGGTCAACTTACTACAACCGATGCTAAAGGTCTTCAAGAAATTGTCAATGCCAACGATCTGTTTTATTGGCCAGCGGGGCATAATGTTTTAGTTAATTTAGATGCCGAAATAGTAATGTTCAGCCCTCAGCAAGAACATACTCATGTAATTAATCACATGATCGAAAAGACAAAAGGTTAAGTAATAACTAAAGCTAAAGCAGCATTCTTTCTAATGGGGAAATATTATTTCATCTTATTTAACTGAATTCCTAAGCTTAAGAGAGCAATGATTGTTTCTAAATAAATTTACAAGAAAAATTAATTCTACTGAATCAAATCTAATAATTATTTCTAAATCTAATTTTTGGATTATTTTAAACACAAATAGAGGATATGATGATGAATGAAAATATTATAAATGATTTTAAATTAAAATTTAGGGGTGAATTAGTCACTCCTTCAGATAATAATTATAATAAAGCAAAAGCAGTTTATAACGGTATGATAGATAAAAGTCCAAAGTTAATTGCTTTTTGTATTGATAGCGCCGATGTAATTAATGTTGTTAATTTTGGAAGAGAAAATGATCTCTTAATTTCAGTTAGAGGTGGTGGGCATAATGCTGGCGGATTGGGAATTTGTGATGACGGACTAGTAATTGATCTTTCTAAAATATGTAATACTAGGGTTGATCCTAAAACAAAAACAATCCGAGTTGGAGGAGGTTGCACTTGGGGTGATGTTGATCATGCCGGACATGCTTTTGGACTTGCAGTTCCAACCGGAATTATATCAACAACTGGTGTGGGCGGACTAACACTTGGTGGCGGATTAGGCTATCTAACCAGAAAGTGCGGACTAACAATTGATAATCTATTAGAAGTTGATATGGTTTTAGCAGATGGAAGTTTTGTTACCGCAAGCGCGAAGGAGAATGAAGACTTATTTTGGGCAATTAGAGGTGGAGGTGGAAATTTTGGCATTGTTACATCGTTTCTGTTCAATGCTCATAATATTCACACAAGTTATGCCGGACCAACTCTTTGGGATATTAGCAAAACAGAGGAAATTTTAAAATGGTATCGTAAATTTATTATTGATGCACCTGATGATCTTTATGGTTTTTTTGCGATATTGACAGTTCCGGGGCCACCTTTCCCAGAGGCTTTGCATGGTAAGAAAATGTGCGGAGTTGTTTGGAATTACACTGGCCCATTAGAAAATGCTGAAGAAATATTTAAACCAATTCGTGAATTGGAACCAATGTTTGAACACGTTGGACCAACGCCACATCCAAATTTGAATAGTATGTTTGATGTATTTTATCCGTCTGGATTGCAATGGTATTGGAGAGCAGACTTTATTAAAGAAATACCAGATGAGGCAGTTGTTCAACATGCTAAATACGGTGAAAATCTTCCAACACCTCATTCAACAATGCACCTTTACCCGATAAATGGTGCAGCACATAAAGTTGGAAAGAATGATACGCCTTGGGCTTATCGCGATGCCAATTGGTCACAAGTAATAGTTGGCGTGGATCCGGATCCAACCAATAATGAAAAAATTATAAAATGGACGAAAGATTATTACAACGCTATACATCCTTACGCAGCTGGCGGAGCTTATGTAAACTTTATGATGGATGAGGGTGACGATAGAGTGAAAGCATCTTATAAGGATAATTATAAAAGATTGGTTTTATTAAAAAATAAGTTCGATCCCAAAAATTTATTTAGAGTAAATCAGAATATTAAACCAACTGTTTGATGTTGATTGAAACTACGCAAGACCTGATGTTTTCAATTATTCTGTAAATAAGTAAAGAATTACAAAAATTTATTTAGGGGCTTTTTTGATATTAAATAAAGAGCTCCTTTATAAGTATTCTACTATAAAATTTGAGTACTAGCTATTTAGTTCTTACCGCTAAAATTTTATCATATTCAATATCGTTGACTTACCATAATTCTATTTTATTATTTTCCGGATCAAGAATGTGAACGAATTTACAATATTCAAATGATTCAATTTCATCAATAATTTCAACTCATGATTTCTTCAACTCTTCAACAAGCCATTCCAAATTTTCTACTCGTTAACTCATTTAATTCTCAAAATATATTATATTTGCAGTTCTAAAAATTATACAGAG
>CAYXXW010000168.1:0-6484 GCA_964469115.1 uncultured Melioribacteraceae bacterium | reverse complement strand
CCAAAATTTCGTTTACAGTAATAGAGGAACGAAAAGTCTATGCAGGAAATTCAACTTATCGAGAAATGTAAATCCGGTGATGGCGAAGCTTACCGGAGATTGATGAATGGTTATAGAACAAAACTATTCGGTTATCTTTGGAGATTTTCAGATTCGCAATATACTGCCGAGGAATTATTTCAAGAGACGTTGATTAAAGCTTGGAAGGGAATTAAAAAATATAATGAACAACAAAAATTTTCCGCATGGTTATTTACAATTGCCCATAACACAGCAATGGATGGGCTTAGATCTAGAAAGATAAAAAATACTTTTACAAACTTGGATGAGGTTAATTACAATCAAAGCTCTAATAATCCAGTTGACGAAATAATAATGAAAGAAACAGTAGAAATAATTAATAGTTCAATTAACACGTTATCACAAAAACAAAAAACAGTTTTTCTGCTTAGACAGCATGGCAATTTAACATTTAAAGAAATTGCAGATACAACTAGCGAGTCAATAAATACAGTTATTAGTCATATGCATTATGCAGTAAAAAAAATTAAAAAACTAATTGAAAAAGAAAATGAACCAAGAAGAAAAACAGCTGTTTCAAAAATTTGAAAAAGAAGTTTGGTTATTCTTAGATGACGATTTGCCTGAATCTAGAATAAATTTCTGGAATCAAAAAATTGAAGAACTGCCTGAATTGAAAAATTGTATTGAACAATATATTTCAATATCAGATATGTATACCCATGAATCAAGCGTTGACATTCCCAATTATAAATTTGACAAAATGATTGATGAGGCAATTAGTAAAAATTCATATTATGAAAACGTAAAGCTGTACTTCAAAAAATTATTTTCTAATGATTCAGAATTTGTTTTTGGGAAAATTGCTTTTGCAAGTGCTTTAATCATTGCCGCAATATTTATTTCAATTATTAGCAACAATACTAATCCTATTACTAACATTACAAATACAATTAACCCACAAGTTTTAGATTGGGATGCTGATTTTGTTGATGATCAAATTATTAAAGTTGGCATACTGTTAAAGCTAACTAGGGATGAAGACTACAGAAAGTATTACAAATACAAATTAACCACCAGTAGTGTAGATAAGAATATTAACTTGATAAATGGAAACATTGAAACACTAAAAGAAAAAATAAATAACGAAGAACTTTAACATGAGGGTTACTATGAAAAACTATAAGTATCACATATTTGTATTAACAATGTTTTTTTCAGTACAACTTTTCTTTGCACAGGAAAAACCAAGATCCCCGCTTGAACCGGAACCTCCTGAAAAAATAGAAAATGAATTTGAATTTGAGCTTCAAGAGTTTTTTGAAATGAAAGAAGAAGATGAAAAAAAACTATTAAAAAATCTAAAAAAGGAATTACAGAAAAATTTAGAAGTAATTAAAAGAGTTAATAAAGAGAAATACATTGATTTTCTGAGAGAATCACAATTTAAGAATATGAAAACACCCTTTATTGTAAAGCATGAAAAGTTAATGCACGAAAGAGAAAATAAAATATTCGAAGCCGAAGTTGAAGTGGCAGCCCTTGCTGCCAAACACCAAACGGCAGCTGCAAATGAAAAGCTTAGAATTAAAGAGCAACTTAAGTCAGAACTAAATAAATTATTTGTGCTAAAAGAAGAAAGAAGAAAACAAGAAGTGGAAGCACTTCAAAAAGAATTGGGTGAACTAAAAAAATCATTAGAAGTGCGCCAGAGAAATAAGGATAAAATAATAGAAAGAAGAATCCAAGAATTGCTTGAAGAAGATCAGTATTTAGAATGGGATTAGTTTAATATTGAATTAAGAAGAAATTATTGGTTTGATTTTGAATTTATACAAAATTGTATTAATTTTTGGGAAACTTTTAATTTAACAAAACAAGAGGAGCAGTAATGGGTAAACTAGATGACTTAATGGTAAAGATGGCCGCTGAAATGACCGGTAAACTAGGTATGAAATCAGTAGATAAAAAATTATTGCATGCAGTTGGCAAATCTTTGGGTCCATCTTTATACAGACAAGATGCGGCAAAAGTTGCTTGTTCAGATCCTAAAGAACTAGACAGAATTAAAAAGAATTTCTGTTTGAAAAAATTAGGTGCTGCAGACACCCAAAAACTAGATGCTACTATTAAAGATGTATGTAAAGATATGGGTGCAAAAAATAGAAATAAATATAGAGTTATTTTCTATTATCTCTTAGTTAAGAAGTTAAAGAAGAGCAAAGTATTCGCTTAAGCAAAAAGTAATAGGAATTAAAAGACCCGATCATTATATGGTTGGGTCTTTTTTTTGTCCTTTATTAGATCTCTTCTAAAACTTCCTTCACACTTCTAAGGTTATCATAATAAGAAAGCAGCTTCAGTATAACTGATTCTACTACAGAATCGGGACATGATGCACCACTTGTTATAATAATTTTTACCAAGACTTTTTGAGGCAAATAATTTTCACTAATTTTTTCAGTCTTAAGCTCAGTGTTAAAGTGTTGAATTTTTTTATCAGAAATAATTTTATTTTGATCGGAGATAAAATAGGTGTCAAATTTATCCTCAAGTAATTCAACAATGTGAGATGTGTTAGAACTATTGTATCCGCCAACAACAATAGCAAAATCTGCTTCCTCTTTTAGAAGCTCTATCGTAGCTTGTTGGTTGTCGTTTGTTGCATAACAAAGTGTATCTCTTGTATCAGCAAAATGATCATTAATTTGCTCATCCCCATATTTCTTTGACATTGATTCTTTTAGGCAATTAGCAATCTCCTGAGTTTCTGAAGCAAGCATTGTTGTTTGATTAACGACACCAACTTTTGTTAAATCTTTTTCCACGTCAAAATTCGTAGAATATTTTCCCTCAAACATTTTATAAAAATCATTTTTATTAATTTCACCAAGAATTATTTGAGAAAGAATATTGGTTTCCTCAATATCCCTAACAATAACACTGGGAGAATTTTCCTTAGCATGTGAGAAAGTTGCTTTTGTCTCTTCGTGCTTTGCCTTTCCATGAATAATTACTGTATATTCATCGTTTCCCAAGGAAGTTGATTTTTTCCAGACTTTTTCGACAAACGGACATGTAGTGTTGTACTGTGTTGTATCAATGTTTCGCTTTCTTAATATTTCTTCTGTCTCTAGAGTTGTACCAAAAGCAGGGATAATAACTATATCTTTTGAAGTAACTTCATCCCAATCAATTATTTGATTGCCGAATGAATCTAAAATAAAATCAACTCCGTTAGCTTGCAGGTCAGCATTTACGCCTTGATTGTGGATCATCTCACTCAATAAAAATATTTTCTTTCCCGGGTTTTCTTCAATTGTTCTATAGGCGATCTCTATAGCATTTTCAACTCCATAGCAAAAACCAAAATGCCGAGCAAGAATTACTTGAACATACCCAAAATCTAAAACAGTAGGACTAAAATCTTTTTTGTAATGATCTTTTTCTTTTCTAATACTCTTTATCTTTTGGATTATAGAGCTTTTATAATAAACGGGAATTTCAAAATCTTTCATAACAATCTTTTACTTTATATTTTCTGAATTTATCCTAAATGGAATTCTTAATTTTTCCCACTCTAAATTTACAACAGCTATATAAGGTTCTTTATGTTCGAAACTAAATTTTAACCGTTCGACATAATGATTATTTATTGGTTTTATTTTAAATCTAATTTGGTCTTCTTCTTTATTATACTTAAAAGCCCCCCACTGGTCATCAACTTTGTTAAGTATAATTGTCCATTCATTTTTGTTTGGAATAGTAAAAAGAGAATATCTTCCGCTTGGAACCTTATTGCCTTCAATAAATAAATTGTTATCAAACTCAATAGTAGTAGCTTCATTTGCACCGGTGCGCCAAACTTCACCATAAGGGACAAGCTTACCCCAAATTTCTCGTTCTTTTACACCTGGCGAGCCGTAAGTAATTGTAATATTGGTATACCCAACTGTTTGGCCCACAAATGCTTTGGGGCTAAGTCGCGGCAAATTTTTTTGTGCTATAATTACGGAAATATTTATCGCTAAGAAAAGAAGTAAAATTATTTTAATAACCTTCATTATTCTCTCTTTTTGTTTGTTTAATAATTAAAAAATCAGCTTAACTAAGATAATAATTTATCCATTCTGTTTTTCATTCCCGTAATGCCTTGTAAACCTCCGGTATGAACAGCAATTATTATTGAGTTTTCTTTAAGTTCATTTTTGTTAATCATATCTTGAATAGCAAATAATAATTTTCCGGTATAAACAGGGTCAAGTTGAACATAATTTATTTCTTCAAAATTTTTTATGAACTCAACTAATTCTTTTGTGATTTTCGCATATCCGCCAAAATGATAATTTAAATTAAGCTTCCAATTTGAATAACTTTTACCCGAAAATCCTTCAACATATTCTGCAATATCATTTTTTAGAAAGTCTGCTCCTTTTAAAACCGGAACCCCTACAATGTTATTGTTACCATTTAGTCCGCATATTATACCCGAAAGAGTTCCTCCGGTTCCACATGCGGAAAGGATATAATCATAATCAACATTTATGTTTTCAATAATTTCAGCGGCACCTTTTATTGCCAATTGATTTGTTCCGCCTTCAGGTAGTAAATAAAATTGACCAAACTTTTTTTTTAATTCTTGGATTACTAGAGGATCGGTTTTCTTTCTATAAGAAGTTCTATCAATGTAATAGAGTTTCATTCCGCAATCAGAGGCAAATTGTAAAGTGGGATTTAATGGAATATGTTGTTCCCCCCTAATAATCCCTATTGTATTAAATCCAAAAATCTTTCCTGCGCTTGCGGTTGCATGAATATGGTTTGAATATGCACCCCCAAAAGTAAGAAGGGTTCTTTGATTAAGTCTTTCTGCTTCTAGTAAATTGTACTTTAATTTTCTCCATTTATTCCCAGATATTGTTGGGTGGATTAAGTCCTCACGTTTTAGGTAGAGAGTATATTTTTTTGAAGAATTAGGCAACTTAACCTTTTGTAAAATCGCAGCATCTTCACTAATCTCTTTATCAATTATAGATTTTAGTTTATTTTCAACTAAACTATCTTTCATAAAGAATTTTACCGCCAACAATTGTGTAGAGAATTGTGGTATTCAAAATATCTGATTCAGAAACCTTTAGTAGATCATTTGACAATATTGTAATGTCAGCAAGTTTACCAACCTCCAAGGAACCTTTAATATTTTCTTCAAAGGCGGCATAAGCACCATTGATAGTATATGCCTTCAATGCTTCCAATCTTGTCATTTTTTGATCCGGATAGAACTCGTCGCCGATATTAGTTTTTCTTGTAACTGCTGCATAATAATTTTCAATAGGATTAATTGATTCAACGGGGGAATCGGTTCCGTTGCAAATTATGGCGCCACTCTCAATCAGTGATCGCCAAACATATGCTCCAATTTTTGCACGTCCCTTCCCTAATCGTTTTTCCACATAAGGTGCATCTGAGGTACAATGAATTGATTGCATGGAGGCAATTACTCCAAGTTCACTAAATCTTGTAATATCTCTTTTACTTAAATGTTGTGCGTGTTCAATTCTCCATCTAAAATTATTTCTGCCTGGATATAGTTTATATATCTCTTCGTAAACATCTAATGTAATTCTGTTGGCCTTGTCACCAATTGAGTGAGTGCAAATCTGAAAATCATTTTCAGCAGCAAGTTTTGCAACATTTTTGATCTGTGAAATCGGTGTAACATTTAAGCCGCTTTGATTCGGAGTATCTTGATAAGGGCTTAATAACCAAGCCCCTCTAGAGCCTAATGCCCCGTCCATATATAATTTTATTGCTTGAACAGTTAAGTGATTATTTCCATAACCCACAGTTTGATAATCTCTAAGTGAATCTTTCAATGACTTGAAATCTTCCAATAACATTTCGTATAAACGAATTTTGATTTCACCTTGTTCAACCATTTCTTTCAAAACTCTAATGTCTTCGAAAGAAGCGCCGGCATCATGAAGTGTTGTAATCCCATATGATAAACATTCATCGATAGCCAGAGTAATAGCTTTTTTCTTTTCGTTTATTCGTTCTTCATAACTTCTACGATCTAAATATTTTTGATAATGAATTGAAATTATCTGTTCTGCCTCTTCCATAAAAACACCAATAGGATTACCTTCTTCGTCCTTTACAATTTTTCCTCCCCGAGGGTCATTGGTCCGGGAAACGACATTAGCAATTCCCATCGCTTTTGCATTTGCGAAAACCGCATGTCCGCTTACATGAGAAAGCATTACAGGGTTATTTGGGGTTGCTTCGCTAAGTTTATTGTGCAGGGGATAGCCATTAATGTTTTCTAATGGAGATGGATTCCATTTTTCTTGATGCCAGCCTCTACCAATGATCCATTCGCCATTTCTAGCTTCCTCGGCGGCTGCTGCAACAAGGTAAACAACTTCATCCCAATTTTTGGCATCACGTAAATTCAGATTTA
>CAYXXW010000167.1:0-6535 GCA_964469115.1 uncultured Melioribacteraceae bacterium | reverse complement strand
CGCTTGAGGTCATAAACTATATATAACAATGGTACACTTAATGGGGGCAGGTCAACTTACTTTATCAAGCTCAACAGCTCTTTCAAATATCGATTTAATTATTTCATTAAATGATTTGTTCAGACTTCACCACTATTTATGATATTAAAGATGTTTGTTATTTTTCTGAGTCTTGTAATTCTCTTAATTCAGATTGGTAGATTTTTGATTTAGCTATATTCCCAATTTCTTTGAACAGAGATGCGGAATATTCTGTATACCTTGTAATTTTTTTCATATCTGGATATTTGGCATTTTTATAAAACTCTAATGAGCCTACTATTAGCTTTTCTGCTTCACTATAATTTTTCAGTTTGAAAAGGCAGACACCCAATTCTCCTTTTGCTGACCAAGTTTTCGAATGATTTTTTGAATATAATTCTTCTCTGAGACGAATAGACTTTCTTAAAACATTTTCGGATTTATTTAATTTATTTGATTCGAGATAAGATCTCCCTAACCAATAATAAGCGAGAGAAAGGAAGGGATCTTTTGTTGCCTTCGTTCTTATATATAAATCTATTGCCTTTAAGAGAAGTTCTTCGGCTCTTTGATAATCTTTTTCAACAAATTTTAACATCCCCATATTGATAAGAGCCAATCCAACATAAGGATGATCTCCTCCAAGAACTTCTAGTTTTATTTCATAAGATTTTTTAAATGTTTCCTCAGAAGCTTTGTAATCTTTGTTATCCAAATATATAAATGCAAGATTATTATATATGCTGGCAATTTCTGGTCTATTTGTTCCATATAACTTGACTAAAATATCTTTAGCTTGTAGATAAAACTTTTCTGCTAACTCAACATTAAGTAAATGATGATAGTTAACCGCAATATTATTTACAGTTATTGCTTCTTTCTGTCCCTTTTCCTTATTATATAATCCATAAATATCAAGAGCCCTATTTAGAATTGCGTTCGAGCTATCATATTCTCCAACATTTGATAATAGAGTCCCAAAATCATTTAGGTTATCTGCTAATGCTTTAGGTGGATCTTCAGATATTTTTTCGTAAATACTAATTCCCTCTTTATAGAATGAATCAGCCAATTGAATGTTGCCTATCCAATCATAACATAATCCGAGTTGGTGTGAACTTTTAGCAGTTTCTTTACTTTCAGTGCCAAACAATAAAATGTTAGACTCATGAGCAGCAAGGAGTAGTTCCTGAGCTTTAGCATATTCTCCCAAGCCGATAAAGGTAGAGCCTAAAGTTTGTTTAATAGCCGATTTTGTCTTAGGATAGTTTTTTAATTTAACCTCTACGTCTTCCGCAGCTTTTTCCAATAAGTCATAAACTTTTATGTCCCTACCTTCTGCTTCAGGATCTGCAGACGCAAACATATCTAATAGAAAGTTATTGATTTGTTCAAATTTTCTAACTTCTACTTTGGCGTTGTCTCTCTCTTCGGCAGCAATTCTTCCTTGATAAATTATTGCGGCAATACCCGCAAGAACTACGATATTGAACAAAATAAATATTGCTACGCCAGCTTTATGTCTTTTTACAAACTTATTAAATCGATATATTAAAGTATCTTCATGTGCACTTACTGGGTGTCCATTTAAATATTTACTTATATCAATAGCAAAATCTTTAACTGACGCATAACGTTGCGAAGTATCTTTATGCATAGCTTTTAGAATTATATTATCAAGATCACCTTTAATTTTTTTGTAGGCTTCTTTTTGAAACTCAAGATTGTGTTTATTTAATTGTTTTTTAAGACTCGCGGATTTAGTAGTATTTTGAACTACTTCGCTTGGTTTTATAATTTTTCTTTCACTTAGTATTTTACTTATAGCTAATGGGGAACTATTATAAATTTTGTAGGGATTTTGCTCAGAAATTAATCGATACAACAATACTCCAAGTGAATAAATATCACTAGATGTATTTATGGTTTCTCCATTTATTTGTTCTGGACTAGCATATTCTGGGGTAAGATGCCACGTGCCAGTCTTTGTCAAGCCGGCATTTGCTGAAATTAGATCTTCATCTAATAGTTTAGAGACACCAAAGTCTAATAATTTTACCCTTCCTTCGGAATTAACTAATATATTTTCCGGTTTAATATCTCTATGAATTATTAAATTTTGGTGAGCGTATTCAACAGCATTACAAACGGAAATAAATAATTCTAATTTCTGATCAACGGAAAGATTACCAGTTTCACAATACTTTGTTATTGATACACCATCGATATATTCCATAACCAAGTAAGGCAGACCTTCGTTGGTTTTACCACCATCAAATAATTTAGCAATATTTGGATGCTGTAAATTAGCTAAGGTTTGTCTCTCATTCTCAAATCGTTTTACTAAATATTCAGAGGTAAGTCCCTGTTTTAATATTTTGATGGCAACACGTTGTTCAAATTCTTTGTCGTCTCTTTTCCCAGAAAAAACGATTCCCATTCCTCCAACGCCAATCTCTTCTTCAATTAGATAAGCTCCAATATGTTTTCCAATAAGAGGGTGAGGTCCAACATTATCCTCAGAAAAAATATCTCTTCCAGCATCAATTTCCAAGAAATCACTATTTTCTCCATAAGAGTCAAGTAGTGATTTTACTTCTTCAGTATATTCTTTTTCTTCTTCATTTAAGTTATCAAAAAACTCTTTTCTACTTAGTTGATCAAGTTTGAGTGCTCTCTCAAATATAGATTTTACTATTTCGTTAAATGTATTCTTCAAATTAATCTATTCGCATATATTTTTAGATTGATAGGTGTTAATTTATTTCTCGGTAAAGCCACGCTTTTGCAAAATTCCAATCTCTTTTTACCGTGGCAGCAGAAATATTTAGCATATTGGCAGTTTCTTCAATTGACAGGCCTGAAAAAAAACGTAATTCAACTATTTTACAGGAACGTTCTTCAAGCTGTTCAAGTTTGGTTAAGGCATCATTTAAGCTTAATATTTGTTCTTCAGATTCGCTGACTAAAATTTCAACATTATCTAAAGATAGTTTTGTTTTGCCCAAACCTCTTTTTTGTGATTTTCTTTTTCGAGCATAATCAACCAATACCTGACGCATAGATCTTGCTGCAATTCCAAAGAAATGGGCACGATTTTCCCAACTTAGATTTTCGCTGCCAAAAAGTTTAATATAAGCTTCATGAACTAACTCAGTTGTTTGTAAAGTGTGTTCTTTATATTCATCCCTTAAATATTTTGATGAAATAATTCTAAGTTCATCGTAAACAATCGGCAGAATTCTTTCCAAAGCAAGAGTATCCCCTTTTGAAACTTCATTTAGCAAACGTGTAATATTTTCGTTTTCTCTATTTTCCATATTCAGTTAATTTGTATTATCATATAATATAATTATTTATTATACATAATTGCAATACTTTAGAATCTAAAGGAATGTAATTGTGATTTAGGTTCTGGCATATTGAATTAAATAAAATATTGATTATCTTTATAAAAACTGTATGGATAAAATTGAAAAAATTAATTGAAGAAATAAAAACTCGAAAAATTAGAAAGTGGTTAGCTATATATATCAGCACTGCAATTACAATAATGGGAGTAGTTCACCTTTTAAGTTTAAGATATGGATGGCCCTCATATATATTTGATACAGTAATTATTACACTAGGGTTTGGGTTTTTAGGCACTGCTCTTATTGCATGGTTTCACGGCGAAGTGGGGCGGCAAAAATTAAAACCTGTTGAAATTATACTCCACATTATCCTGGTTGCAATTTATATTCTGACACTATATTTTAACATAGAGTTGGGATCAAAACCAAAAAACAATAATAATAGTAAAGTTATAGCTGTACTACCATTTTCTAACTTTAATGAAACAAGTGATACTGAGTTCTTTGCAGATGGAATTACTGATGACGTTTTAACCCAACTTTCAAAGATATCTGATCTAAAAGTTATTTCTAGAACTTCCGTGATGAAATACAAAAACACCCAAATGAACATTTCTGAAATATCTAAAGAGCTGGGTGCCGGGACTATTTTAGAGGGTAGTGTTAGAACATCTGGAAATAAAATTAGAATAGTTGGCCAATTAATAGATGCCAACAATGATGTTCATATCTGGTCCGAAACTTATGATCGTGAACTAGAAGATATATTTGATATACAATCTGATATTGCTGAAAGAATTGCAGCTGCATTGCAAGCTAAACTACTTCCACTGGAGATGGAATTAATAGAAAATAAAAACACAAACAATATTGATGCTTATACTTTTTATCTGAAAGGGAAGCATCACTATTATAATTATACTGAAAAAGATAATGAGAAGGCGATAGAATTATACAAACAAGCATTAAATATTGACCCAAATTATTCACTTGCGATTGCCGGATTATCAGATTCTTATGCACAAAAAGTAAAGAAATATTGGTCCGATGATGCATGGATGGATTCAGCTTTGGTCCTTGGAAGGAAAGCAGTAAGCTTAAATCCTAAACTTGCTGAAGCTTATAAAGCTCTCGCCTCGGCTTATGACGGTAAAGGTGAAAACGAACTCGCTTTAGCAAATTATAAAAAGGCTATAGAATTAAATCCGAATTATTGGACAGCTTTGCTTAATTATGGCCAATTAAAAAAACTAAATGGCAATTATGATGAAGCATTATACTGGATTAGGCAAGCAAATGTATTGGCTCCCGGTGATATCATGGGAAACATCAGTATTAGTATGATATATTCCGATTTAAATTGTTTTGAAGCAGCTATTGATTGGGGAAAAAAAGCATTGGCATTGGGCAGTGACAATAAGTTTGCTAATTCATTTCTTGGAGAAGTTTATTTAAATTCAGGGGATTATAAAAATGCCAAGAAATATTTTGAAGAGTCCATTAAACTAGATTCAAATTGGGTTTTTGGGTGGTATCTAGGAGCAAGATTAGCATCTATTCAAGGCAATTACAAACTTTCAAAAAAATACTTTGATAAATATCAGAGTATTACTCAATCTGTACCTGAATATTTTTATGCTCACACTTTAATGAAACTAAATGAGAATGATAGTGCTCAAGTTATTATAAATGAAGAATTACAAGATTATGGTTCATACCTAAAAGACGAACCAAAATTTGATGCATTTAATTATATGGCTTTTGCTGAGGTACATGCAGTCAATAATGATAAAGCTAATACCTTTAAGTGGTGGAGAACTGCACTAAATAAAGGATTTATTGACATTAATCGAATTAGAATATTTCCTTATTTGGCTAATTTAAGAAATGAACCTCAGTACAATATTTTAATAGATAAGATGCAGACAAAATTGGACTCATTTAAAATAGAGATAACTAATACTTTCCCAGATTATGCTGAATGTTCAAAAGATTAATTATTTATAGAAGTTGGTCATTCAATTTATTTAAGCAATATTCACAAAAAAACTACAAGGTCTCTAATAAAGCTACTTTATCAATTTATCACCATCTCCGTCTTAGCCTTAATCCATCAACTATAGCAAGTTATGTATGCATTCATTAATAACAGTTGAGGAGGAATTATTTAATAGCTCTCCAGTATTCTGATATTATAGAATTGTGCAGCTTATAAAACCACAGACTTGCAGGTTACAAGTGCTTGAAAAGTTATTATTGAGTAATCGACATCTTCTATAACATCAGAGACTCCGTAACCAAATGTTAACTGAGGAGCTAAAGCTAATATTAACCATATTAATTTGGAAATCTCTTTCTTATTTTGCTTCTCTTAAAATCTGATCTGTTAAGATTAATATCAACATTCGGATCGTACTCCTCACTATCAGTATAAATTACATCTCCACTCTCATTAACCCATCTTTGCTGCCATTGATCTGTACCAATCTCAACTTCATTAGTGTAAGGATTTACATATTCTTCTTGTTCGGTAAGGGTCAAGTACATATCATTATTTATTTCAGTATTGGTTTTTTGCCTATGTGCACTAATTTCCCTTCCAATTTTTTCAATTTCTTTTTGTGTGTTGACTGCAATCTCACCTCGTATTGCCTGTCCTTTAATTTCCCCAACCAACCATTGCAGATTTAGCTTTACTGAATTCTGAATTACGCTGAAAAGACTTTCATGTTTTGATAATTCATTTTTGGGAGTTCGGAGATAGAACGTTTCCTTGTTCCCCCACATACCCGCGCCTAGCTGTCCCCAATTTTCAATAACACAAACCATAACTTCTTCAAACTGATGGTCTGCTTCTGTATAGTTAAATTTTACAATAGAGGCATCGTAACTCATTGTTGAGTAGGGCATTGCCTGCTTAACACGGTGTGAATAATTATTTGCTACTTCTATCAGCTTTTTTGTTTCAACAATATTTACATTTTGTGCATTAGGATGTGAATACGGAAAAGCAATTCTTTTGATAAATCTTTCGGCTGACATTAAATTATAAACGGTCATTCCTTGGTAGTTGCTTCCTTCGGGGAATAATCCCATTTGTCCTGCAGGACTGTATCTGGCGTCAAAATAAAGAACATCGGGCAGCCACCTTATCATTACGG
>CAYXXW010000166.1:0-6539 GCA_964469115.1 uncultured Melioribacteraceae bacterium | reverse complement strand
AAAAGATGAGGAAGTTAACACTTTAAATTAAATAGCGAATTTGAAAAGTATTTATTAAATATTAAACTATTATTTAAACGAAGTATGCTTTATGGGTATTTATCAAACACTTGCCCCAATCACTTATTTGTCATTTATAAAATTTAGGAAATTACTTTTGTACAAATATATGGCAATGTTGTAAACTATTCTTTTTATTGAGCGATCAGTTAAATAAATAATTATTTAAAGAAAAAGGAAACTAAAATGATAAAAAGAAAAATAACAAAAAGAAGCTGGGCAGAGCCTTATAAAATTAAAGTAGTAGAACCCATTAAAATGACTACTCGTGGAGAAAGAGAGAAAGCTGCAAAACAAGCAGGTTACAATACCTTTTTACTAAAATCTGAAGACGTTTATATTGACTTGCTAACTGATAGCGGTACAAATGCTATGAGTGATAATCAGTGGGCAGGTATGATGCTTGGTGACGAAGCATACGCTGGCAGCAAAAACTTTTATCATTTGTGGGATAATATTAAAAAGTACTACGGCTTTCCTTATTTTGTCCCTACTCATCAAGGCAGAGCTGCAGAACATATGATTTCTCAAATACTTATTAAACCCGGAGACTATATTCCTGGTAATATGTATTTTACGACTACTAAACTTCATCAAGAACTAGCCGGCGCTACTTTTGTTGATGTAATTATTGATGAAGCACATGATCCTAAAAATGAGCATCCTTTTAAAGGGAACATAGATATTCAGAAACTCAAAGATCTGATTAAGAAAGTTGGTGCGAAAAAAATTCCTTATGTAAGTATGGCAGGTCCAGTAAACATGGCAGGTGGTCAGCCTTTCTCAATGAAAAACCTTAAGGAAGTAAAAAAGGTCTGTGATGATAATGGAATTCAACTTTGGTTCGATGCAACAAGAGCAGCCGAAAATGCTTACTTTGTTCAAGAGAGAGAAAAAGGATATAAAACAAAATCATTAAAAGCTATATTTTTAGAGATGTGTTCTTATTTTGAGGGAGTTTGGGTTAGTGCAAAAAAAGACTTGATGGTAAATATTGGCGGTATTATTGCAACCAAGAATAAGAAGGTTTACGAAGAATCTCGTAACATGGTGGTAATTTATGAAGGACTTCATACTTATGGCGGACTAGCGGGAAGAGATATGGAAGCAATGGCTAGAGGAATTGAGGAAATGTTAGATTATAATAATATGCATGCAAGAATTGGACAGGTAAGATATTTTGGTGAAGAGCTTGAAAAATATGGTGTTCCTTTCGTTAGACCAATTGGTGGTCACGCAATTTTCTTGGATGCAAAAAGAATATTATCGCACTTAAAACAAGATCAGTTTCCGGCACAAACTTTGGCTGCGGAAATTTATCTGGATTCCGGTGTAAGAAATATGGAAAGAGGAATTGTATCTGCAGGACGTAATAAAGAAACCGGCAAGCACAATTATCCTAAGTTAGAACTTGTAAGATGTACTTTCCCAAGAAGGGTTTATACACAGGCACATATTGACGTTACTGTAGAATCTATTGCAAACGTTTTTCAAAATAAAAAATCAGTCACTGGGTTGAAGATGGTCTATGAGCCAAAGTATCTAAGGTTCTTCCAAGCCAGATTTAAAAAAATATAGTATAGCATTAACCAAAAACATACTTTAATTTTAAATTCCTGCAAACCTTATTTGTTTTGTTTGCGGGAATTTAAATATTATTAACTAATGTTCAGAAAATGAATATTTCTTCGGGCATAAAAGAACAATTTTTGAAAGAGCGTGATAAGTTATTTAGAAATGAAGAACTCTATCATGATTCGTTTCAATTTTGTATACAACATTGTCTTTTAGTCGAGGAATTGATTATTGCTTTAATTAAACCTCAGAATTTTAGCTGTGTTATGGCTGCTGTTGGTGGTTTCAGCAGAAGAGAACTCTCACCCTATTCTGATATCGATTTAATGTTCATTTTGCCGAATTTAGAGGGCCATGAAGCAGAAATACAATACTGTATAACAACTCTTTCGGATGCAGGGATAAAGGTTTCACACACCGTCCGAACATTTTCCGATATTGAAAAGTTTTTAAAGGAAGATCTGCATGCATTTACTCAATTCTTTGAAACAAGATTTTTATTAGGTAATAAAAATTTTTACGATGAGTGGAATGCAAAACTTTTTCAGACTATTGAAAATTCTAATAAAGAAAAATTGATTTACGAACTTTTTGCCGATCTTGAAGCCAGATATACAAAATATGGAAGTTCCCCAAAATTATTGGAGCCTAATGTAAAATTTACAGGGGGCGGCTTAAGGGACATCCATTCCGTTGAATGGATGTATTCAATTAAGAATCAAAAATTACTCTCAGTTCAAGATGAAATTACACAAACGGAAATTTTCTTAAAGGAACTTTTAGAAAAAAGAATAATAAACAGAAAAGCTTATAAACGATTATATGATAGTTATAAAACTGTTTTAAGAGCAAGAAACCTACTTCATTTAGTTGAAGGCAGAAAAAACGATAGACTTGAATTTGAGCAGCAAGAAATAATTGCCATTAAGTTAGGATATTCAAAAGCTCTTTGGAAAGAATTTATGCAAGACTATTTCCGCGCCACTACTGTTCTTAACCGGTTTTCCAAAACAGTGATGAAGAGGTATATACAAGAATTTTCAACTAAGCTTTCCGATTATTTATCAATTGATCTTGATGATGATTTTGAAATTAAAAGTAACATTTTACGATTTAAGAATGATAGAATACTTTCGATTTCTGACATAATGCGTGCATTTTATTATAAATGTATGAATGATGCAAATTTTGAGCAGAATTTACGATCGTTGGTGATAGAAAGTATTCACCTTATTGAAGAAACTAACCCACTTGAAGCAACATCATCTGTATTTTTTAGGGAAATGCTCAAGCTGCCAAAAAACGTAGGAAAAACACTCAGTTCTATGAACGGATTTGGCTTCTTAGATATTCTGCTGCCTGAATTCCGAGATTTGAATGGGTTTTTTCAACCCGGTCTTTATCATTGTTACACAGCAGATGAACACTCTTTAATAGCACTTCAAAATCTTGAAAATTTGGCCAGGCAAGATAACAGTATTGCAAGGTTATTTAAGTCGCTGCCCTCCCACGACATACTTTACTTGGCAGTTATTCTTCATGATATCGGTAAACCCATTAGTGTTTCCGGACATGAAATAATTGGTGCTGAAATTGCTGCCGGTATTATGCAAAGTCTAGGTTACGGGCAAAGTGAAATTTTACAAGTTCAGTTTTTAGTAAGGAGCCATATTTTAATGGAGCAGATTGCTTTTAGGAGAGACCTTAAAGATCCGGCAACAATTGATAATTTCATTTCTATATTTCCATCAATAAATGCACTTGATCAACTATATTTATTGAGTGTTGCTGATTTGTCTGCCGTTAATCCTCAAGTATGGACGCAGTGGAAGGCTGATTTGTTAAATGAGCTTTATACTAATGCTAAAGCAATGCTTCAAGAGCAAATGTCGGGAGAGGAAGTTATTAATTCTCAATCAGATGACGATTTAAGTAATAATAATTATTCGAACAATTCAAAATTTACAGAACATTTGGACCAAATAGACGATATTACTTATGTAAATAATTTTTCTCAGAAGGAAATATTTCAGCATATTGAGGAGATTGAAAAAGCTTCTAAAGCTTCTGTTTTCTTTAAAGTTAATGATACGTTTACAAATATTACTGTTATTACAAAAGATGCTTCAAAGTTATTAGCAAAACTTTGCGGCGCTTTGGCTATTAACTATCTTAGTATTCACGATGCAAAAATCTTTACCAGAAAAGACGGAATTGTAATTGATAGTTTTAACGTATCTGATGTTCAAACCAATAAATATGTTAGTGAAGATAAATATGATATAATTAAAAAGGCAATTTTTAAAGCAATTAGCGGTGAGTTAAATATTGAGAAAGAATTTCAAAAGGTAAAGACCAAATGGAAAAAATCATTAAATAATTATGTAGGTGCGCCAAAAGAAGTAGAAGTTGAATTTGAAGAGCATGATAAATACTCCATCATTGATGTTTACAGTTCTGATAAAATTGGACTTCTTTATACAATAACAAATAAAATGGCAGAACTAGGTTTAACAGTTGTATTTGCAAAAATTTCATCAAAAGGTGATAGTTTAATTAATGCATTTTACATTCAAAAAAATAATGGACTTAAACTAAGAAAAAGTGAATATGAGTTTATAAGTTCAGAACTTATCAACGAAATTAAAAAAATAATGTAGTCTTTATGAACTTCATGAATTATTCAAATCCAATTGGGATTTTTGATTCCGGTATTGGCGGCTTAACTGTTGTGAAAAGTTTGGATTCTACTTTAGCAAACGAGAGTATTATTTATTTTGGTGATACCGCTAGAGTTCCTTATGGCTCAAAATCTAATGAAACGGTTATTGAGTATTCAATTCAAGATGCAAAATTTTTATTGAGTAAGAATGTGAAGTTAATTGTTGTTGCATGCAACACTGCTTCTTCAGTAGCACTTGATGCTTTGAGAGAAAATCTCGACATTCCAGTTATTGGAATGATTGAGCCGGGAGGGAAAGCCGCAATTGGAGCAACAAAAAGTGGAAAAATTGGTGTAATAGGTACGACCGCTACAATTACAAATCAAGCATATTCAAACTTGCTGCATAAGTTGGATAAAAATTTAGAAGTATTTGAAAAAGCGTGTCCTTTATTTGTCCCGTTAGCAGAGGAAGGATGGACGGATCATAAAGCAACAAAATTAATTGCTGAAGAATATCTTAACGAATTAAAGGCGAAAAATGTTGATACGTTAATCCTTGGGTGTACACATTATCCAATTCTGAAGGACGTTATACAAGAAGTGATTGGTGAAGGAGTTAAACTTATTGATTCGGGCTCAGCCGCCGCTATTGAAGTGGAACATCATTTAGCTGGGAGAGGACTGAAGAATACCTCCAACTTAATTGGTTCTCATGAATATTATGTAAGCGATGTACCAAATAAATTTAAGGAAATTGCTGAGAGATTTTTAGGAAGGGAAGTACAGCATGTAACAAAGGTCGATTTGGAAGCAAATAAATAAAAGTGATATCTTAATTTTACTTGTAAACGAATTACTTGTTTTTATTTTGGAACATATGAATCCCACTAATTGATTTACCATCAACTATCTTTCCCTCTGTTATCATTTTGTTCACTTCATCTAGGGTAAATTCGTAAACTTCCATTCCATGCTCACCTTCTTCTCTTGCGGGATCACCCGCAACTAAATTTTCAGCTAAATAAATGTGAAGCACTTCATCACAAAATCCGGGTGAAGTATAAATTTTTCCTAGATAAGAAATTTTTTCTGATGTATAGCCTGTTTCTTCTGTTAACTCTCTTGTAGCACATGTTAATGGTTCTTCATTTTTCTCAAGTTTACCTGCTGGTAATTCAAACATCCACTCATCAAAAGGGTATCTGTACTGTTTAACAAAAACAATTTTGCCTTCACTCGTTACTGGAAGTACAACTGCTCCGCCATTATGAAGAATTACTTCCCTAACTCCTTCATTGCCTGAGTTATATTCTATCTTATCGACTTTTATATCAAATACATGACCATTAAAAATTATGTTCGATTCTTTAATTTTAAAGTTCATTTTGTTTCCTTAAAAATTTTCACCACAGATGATACTGAGGCATACTTTGTGAATAAAATCGATCCCGGTATTCTAAATAACAAAACCGGTCTTTGTCGGTAAAGTCTGTTACAGAATCAACATTATTGTCATGCCGGATTCTTCTTTTGAATATTTGCTTACCGGCAGGCTGGCCGGCATCTGAATGCTTATTTTTCCCACAATATTTATAGATTCCGGTCTTGCAAACAACGCAAACCGGAATGACATTTCGTAAGAATTAAATTGTGCAACAGACTCGGCAGACAGGCTGGCATAACAATTACCTAAGCGGTATTAAAATATTAATCTTTTTGTTTCTAATCATAAAATTGAGTCAGTTCACTACCCAAAAATTTAATAGTGGCTGTTATTACACCAAGATCATCCAAGTATCCAATTAACGGAGCTATATCGGGGATTGAATCAAATGGAACAATGAAATAAATTAGAGCACCAACAACAATTGTCTTTCTATACCAGGAAATTGATGGCTCTATAAAATAATTGTAAAGCGCTTTAATGTCTTTGGTAAAAGAGAGTTTTCTGCCGACCCTTTCAATCTTTGACCAAAAATTTTCGTCAATGTATTTTTTCCCGTCCTTATACTTTTCATCAGTATCATAATCAGAACTTAAATCTTGAAGAGTATCTTCCATGTAATCATGTTCTTCAATTTCACTTATATCTATATTCTTATTTATTTCATCCATTTTCACACCTAATAAATTTTAATAGAAAAAATAGTTCTAATAAAAACTTACTGTTTTTTGTGCTGATCTAACCAATCATAAATTGTATTCCACCACAATTTAGCATTTTGCGGTTTAGTAACAA
>CAYXXW010000165.1:0-6554 GCA_964469115.1 uncultured Melioribacteraceae bacterium | reverse complement strand
TTATCACCACTTATATCCATCCAGCAGCCTCTTTTAGCACAAACACCAACTACTGTTCCTTCAACTAAAACTTTTTTACCTACAAAACTTTCAGCATCTGCCAATATCTCGGAGATAGCAGTTTTTTGTTCAAGTGTAATTTCAGCTCCATATTTTTTTACTTCTTCAGCAAAATTATTTATTGATAAAAATGCTAAAAGTATAAAGAATGCTAATATTTTTTTCATATTATTTTTTCCGTTTAGTTTTTAAAATCTTATTATATAATTTAGTTTTGAGATTAGAATTTTTCAAGGAATTTCGGTTAATTAAATATTAATAATAATTATGGTATATACATCATTATAATCATAAAATAAGATATGAAAAAAAATTATCTAGTATTTCTAGCAATATTCTTAATGGGTTCACTTTTTGGTTGTAAATCAGTCCAAATTAATGAGATTGAAAAACCTGCACAACCCCTACTAAAAAAAGAAATCGTAAAACTAAAACCCGCTAAACTTAAAAAGGGTGATACAATTGGTTTGATTGCACCCGGAAGTTATATTACTCAATCACAGCTTGAAGAATCAATTAAGAATTTTGAGGAATTAGGATATAAAGTAAAATACAGTAAAAATATTTTAAATAAGCATGGCTATTTGGCAGGCTATGATACAGAAAGAGCGGATGATATTCATTCGATGTTTGCAGATAAAGAAGTTGATGCAATTGCTGCCGTGAGAGGTGGTTACGGTTGTGCTAGACTACTTCCAATTTTAAACTATGAATTAATAAAATCGAATCCTAAAATTTTAATTGGGTATAGTGATATTACCTCATTGCTTTACGGTATTTATGAAAAAACTGGTTTGGTATGTTTTCACGGTCCGGTTGGAACCTCAACTTTTAATGAATATTCTGTAAATCATTTATATAATATTTTGGCTGATCCAAAATCTAATTATGAGATGAAAAATTTGCATGAAGATGAAGAGCAACTTTTTGTAATTAAAGATGGTGTTGCTGAAGGTGAGTTAGTCGGTGGGAATCTATCAATTGTTGTTTCCATGATTGGAACAGAATACGATATTGATTCTGAGGGTAAAATTATTTTCTTGGAAGAAATTGGCGAAGAGCCATATCGGGTTGATAGAATGCTAACACAAATGCGGCAAAGCGGAAAATTTGATAAGTGCAAAGGAATTGCTCTGGGTGTTTTTAGAAGATGTGAAATTGATGAAAGTAGTCCAGAATTTGAAAACTCACTTTCTCTAAAACAAGTTCTAAAAGATCGATTAGGTGATTTGGGTGTACCGGTAATTTATGGACTATCATTTGGGCACATTACAAACAAATTTACATTGCCATTTGGAATTAAAGCTAAGTTAGATACTTATAACAAGAGACTTACACTTTTAGAAAAAGCAGTTGAATAATATGTATGCAGAAGTAGTTTTCCCTTTACCGTTCAGAAATTCATTTACTTATTTTATTACAGATGAATTTGAAGACCAAGTTGAAGTTGGTGTGAGAGTAGTTTGCTCTTTTGGCAAAAGGATATTGACCGGTTTTGTAATTAATGTAAAAGATAAAGTTGATATTAAAGAAAAAATAAAGCCAATTCTGGATGTGCTTGATAGCCAGCCAATCTTTAGTAAAGAATCATTAAAGTTTTATGAGTGGGTTGCTGATTATTATTTAAGCTCATTAGGTGAAGCTCTTAAAAATTCTGTTCCCTATGGATTAGAAGTTGAATCAAAAAAAACAATTGTAGCAGATTCAGAATTTTGTTTGCAGCTATTGGCTAAAGAAAAAAATGTAAATTCTACAAGAGCTAAAATTTTAAAACTCCTTTCCGAAAAAGAGACCTACAAAATTGGTTACTTACAAAAACTTGTTAAGAAGAAAAATATTTATTCAGTCCTTAAAACATTAGAAAAACATGGCGCAATAACAATACTGAATGAAATTGAAGATACAAAGGTTAAGATTAAGTATATAAAGTTTGTTTCGCTTAATAAAACTATTGATGAAGTTTATGAGGTGCTTCCGGAGATTGAGAGACGTTCGCCTAAACAAGTTGTAATTCTTTTAGAGTTGCTCTCATCAAAACAAAAAAGTGTGCAGCAAAGTGAGCTATTAAAAAAAACTAAATCAAATCAATCATCACTTAACTCACTTGAGAAAAAAGGAATAATTAAAATTGAGCTGAAAGAAGTTGAACGAATCTACAAAGAAACTTACAACGAGGAAATAAAAAAGTTTGAGCTGACTGAGCAACAAAAGAAAATTATTAGTGTTGTAGCAGAGAATATTAATAAGAAAAAATTTCTTCCCTATTTATTGCATGGAATAACCGGTTCAGGAAAAACTCAAGTTTATATTGAGCTCTCTAAAGTGGCTATTAAAACTAAAAAGACGGTTTTGATTTTAGTGCCGGAAATTTCACTTACGCCACAGATCACTTCTCGTTTCTTCAATAATTTTGGTGATAAAGTAACAGTTATTCACAGTCGCATGTCGATGGGAGAAAGGTATGATACTTGGCGAGGAATAATAAATAAGAAGTATAATATTGTTATTGGTCCACGCTCAGCCCTTTTTGCTCCATTAGAAAACTTAGGATTAATTGTTGTTGATGAGGAACATGATCAAAGCTATAAACAGTATGATTTGGTTCCAAAATATAATGCCAGAGATGCAGCAGTTTTAAAGGCAATGTTCAGTGATTGTCCGGTTCTTCTTGGCTCCGCAACTCCTTCTCTCGAAAGTATGTATAATGCTAAGATTGGTAAATATCAATTACTGGAACTGCCCGAACGTGTAGATAATGCAAAGCTGCCAAAGATAAAACTTGTTGATGTAATTATTGAGAAGAAAAAGAATAACATGGTAGGCATTTTCTCTAAGACTCTCCTGGAAGATATTGATGAAAGGTTAACCAAAAAAGAAAGTGTAATAATTTTGCAGAATCGCCGGGGTTTTTCCACACAAGTTTATTGCGATGACTGCGGTGAAATTGATATGTGTGATGACTGTTCAGTTTCAATGGTGCATCACATTTCTAAAAATATTATGAAGTGCCACTACTGCGGAGCTGTAAAACCGGTGCCACGTGCATGCAAGGTATGTGGTTCAATGGCAATTAAATTTTTTGGTGTTGGTACTCAGCGTGTTGAAGATGAGCTTTCTTATCATTTCCCAGATGCAAAAATTGAGCGGATTGATTCTGACTCCGTTTCAAAAAAAGGTCAGCTTGGAATAATTCTCAATAGTTTTAGAAAAGGTGAAATTGATATTTTGGTTGGTACTCAAATAGTTTCTAAAGGTATGGATTTTTCTAATGTAACTTTAGTCGGTGTTATTTCTGCTGAAACATCTTTGTGGCTGCCTGACTTTAGAGCAGATGAAAGGACTTTTCAATTGCTCACACAAGTTTCTGGCAGATCCGGAAGGAGTAAGGAAGAAGGTGAGGTAATTATTCAAACTCAGAATCATAAAAGTTTTGTTTTACAAAAAGTACTAGATAATAATTATGAAGATTTTTACCGACAAGAAATAATGCTACGGCAGCAAAATCAATATCCGCCTTTTTCGCGTATTGCAATGGTGGAAATTAAAAATGAAGATGACCAAAAGGCTAAGCAAGCAGTTAATGATTTTCATAAGAGACTAATAAAATTTGGAGATAAAATTCAGATACTGCCGCCGAATGAAGCAATAATTTCAAAAATAAAACGAGTTTATCGTTATCAGATAATGATTAAGAGTTTAAGAAGAACTGATCCGAACGGAAAAATATTGCGGAATGCACTTAATAATGCTTTTGTTGATTATAACCAAAAATCTAGATTCAAAGATGTTAAAGTTTATTTTGATATTGACCCGCAAAGTGTGATGTAGAACTCAGATTTCTGCATTTAGCAATTTCTTTTGCTGGCTAAATATCTTTTTAAATACTAAAAACCTCCGAGGTTTTTGCTTGCCCACCATTTTGCTGGGTGGGAAACCTCGGAGGTTTAGTTATGATTATAAATAATTGTTTACCAATCTTTTTTACATTCCAAACCATTTTAAGAATGGGAATGCTTGTGCAGCAAAATATATCAATAAAGTAAAGCCAATCCACATTCCTAGAATAGAAATAACATATTTCATTGTGTTATCTGACTTAAACATTTTAGCATAAGCAATACCAACAACAGAATAAAACCAAAGTGAAAATGGATCTAATTTGTGCATCAACCATCCCAGCATACCATCTTTCTCTATCCCCATATAACTGCCAATGCTTGTATCCTCAAACATTTTGCTGAATACAATTGCAGAAACAATCATAATAATGATTTGAATTACAACAATATATTGGGGTAAACCGTATGCTAACATAGAAGCTTTATAATCACCGTTACCACCTAATGCAAATTTTGAGAGAAGCAGAAAAACACCCGATACAATAAAAAACATTAAAAACACCACAATAAAAGCTCCGATAGAACCAAAGATTAATGCAATACTTCCGCCTTGTTCCATTTGCTCTTGTATGGTATCTAATTGTCGGTCAGCTTGCTCTTGTGTCATTTGTCCCTTATCAACTTGTTCTTGAAAGTTCTCTTCAAATCGCTCCATCTGCTTTTCAACCATATTTGCTTTTATTTCCGGATTGCTGTTTGTAATAAATTGCATTGCTATAATAGCTACAATAACGAGAAGTAATGGAAGCACCCAATCCATTGTTTTAACCGGTAATTTTGATAATGATGAAAACAGCTCACCAGGTTCGGTAAGTACACTTACCATTTTATCGGTTATACCCAGTTCTTCTTCCTCTTCAATAATTTCTTCGATTGGTTCGTCTGGTTTGTTTAATTCGTCCATTTGCACAGTCCCTTTTTTTTGTGGCTAATGTTGAATTGATTTAATTCACAGTTGTAAAGCAATAAACTACCAAAAAATAAGAATAAAGTGTAGTACATAAGAATAAAATTATTAGCCCAACATTATAAAAAAATAACTAAAACCTGTAAGTTAGTATTATTAAATAGGAGAAATAATGAAAACCATCATTGAACCCTTTCGAATTAAATCTGTAGAGCCGATAAGGTTTACCACAAAAGAAGAACGAATAAAAATTATAAAAGATGCCGGTTACAATACTTTTTTAATTCACGCAGATGATGTGTTAATTGATTTGCTTACCGATAGCGGTACATCTGCAATGAGTGCTTCACAGTGGGCTGGAGTTATGGAAGGTGATGAATCTTATGCCGGCTCAAGAAGTTTTTACAAGTTTGAATCTGCAGTTAAAAAAATAACCGGACACGAATTTATAATACCAACTCATCAAGGAAGAGCTGCGGAAAAAATTCTTTTTACAATTTTAGGCGGAGCGGGAAAATATATACCGAATAATACACATTTTGATACAACCCGAGCGAATGTTGAATTTACCGGAGCTGAAGCTGTAGATCTATTAAATGAAATTGGTAAAAAGCCTGAAGTAAAGGCCGACTTTAAAGGAAATATGGATGTTGAAAAGTTAGAAGAATTTATTAAAAAAGTTGGTAAAGAAAATATTCCTCTTGTTATGATAACGATTACAAATAATTCTGGAGGCGGTCAGCCTGTCTCTATGCAGAATATTAAAGATGTAAGAGCTGTCTGCGATAAGTATAATTTGCCTCTTTTCTTAGATGCATGCCGATTTGCTGAGAATGCTTACTTTATCAAAAAGAGGGAAAAGGGATATGAGGGAAAATCAATATTAGAAATTTGTCAGGAGATGTTCTCATATTCAGATGGTTCAACAATGAGTGCAAAAAAAGATGGTCTTGTAAATATAGGCGGATTTCTCTCATTAAATAATGATGAACTTGCAATGCAGTGCCGTAATTTATTGATTGTAACCGAAGGATTCCCCACTTACGGTGGACTTGCCGGCAGAGATCTAGAAGCTGTTGCAATAGGTTTGGAAGAAGTGGTTGATGAGAACTATCTTCATTATAGAATTAGAAGCACTGAATATTTAGGTGAGAAAATTGTTGCTGCGGGTGTGCCTATAATTGAACCTCCAGGCGGACATGCAATTTATATAGATGCAAAAAGATTCTTACCTGATATCCCTCCATACGAATTTCCGGGTCAAGCAATAACCTGTGAATTATATATTGAAGGTGGAATTAGAGCAGTGGAAATTGGGAGTGTGATGTTTGGTAAATATGATAAAGAAGGTAGTATAGTTTCTCCTCCAATGGAATTAGTACGTTTGGCAATTCCAAGAAGAGTTTATACTCAAAGTCATATTGATTTTGTTGCTGAAGTAGTTATTGAAGTTTTCAATAATAGAGATAAGCTGAGAGGTTATAAAATAATTTATGAAGCTCCAATGCTTAGACATTTTACAGCAAAGTTTGAACCTATGAAATAAGAGGAACTAGAATAAGATGGGAAACTTTGATATTAAAGTTATATATCGCTATTTACTTTGTATCACTTAAAGAAACTAATGAAAAATATGGTTTTAATAAGAACTGTCATTTCGGGTATAATAGTCAAAAAGTGTTGCTAAA
>CAYXXW010000164.1:0-6572 GCA_964469115.1 uncultured Melioribacteraceae bacterium | reverse complement strand
TTACTCAGACTCAAAATGAATTGGTTAAAAAGGCATTTTCATAATAATTCTTAGAAAAGTTTCTGTATAGGTCAATATTTTCTATTTCAAAATTGTTATTATAAACCCTATGGTTATAATTCCGTTTGGTGTTATTCTTGTTTTTTGTAAAATACTTATTAATGGAGTTAAAGCTTTGTAAGCATTCTTTTTTATTTTATTCAAAAATTCATTCATCTTATTGCTGATTAAATTTTTCTAAACTACTTTTATTTGTAATTATAAATATGTTATCTATAATTTCCCATAGATTGTAAATGCTTCGCCTTTTTAATCTGATAATTACATTTTTCATCTACTAGATTGTCTAAAGCACTTTGGTATAATGCTTGTGCTTCCAATAAATCGGAAATGCCAATTGTTCCTGCGTTGTAATTGTCTTCTGAAATTTTTAGATTTTCTTTTGCCTGTTCTATTGATTTTTGAAACAATTTTATCTGAAATAAGCTTTCATTTAATTCATTAGTAGTTTGTGCTATTTGTAATTGTAATAATTCCGTAGTTTCTATAAGCGTTGTTTGGGCTTCGTCAATTTCCAATTTACGCTGTTTTAATTTATGCGAGCCACTCCACCAATCGCTAATCGGTATGCTTACGTTCACTATTGCTAAGGCATTAGTATTTGTAGACTCCATTGCATCTACATACATAACTATGCCACTAACAGCAATTTTTGGCAAATTTTCTCCCATTGTCATTTTTTGTTGTAATTTCTTTATTTCAACTACTTTGCTCAATAATTGTATTTCTGTTCTATTATTTACGTTATCTTCATTATTACTAATAAGTTGAATAATTTGAACACTATCAGGTAAACTAGTAAACAAAATGTCAGAATTATAACTTATTCCAATTTGCTGGCATAAAGCCTGTGTAGTAATATTGATACCATTTTCAAGTTTGAAACTATTGCTTTTTATCTCATTTTGTTTAAGTTGAACTTTAAGCAAATCATTTTTCTGCACTAATCCTGCATCCTGATAATTTTTCACATCTCTGCAAAGTGTATCTAGAAGTGATTGATAACTGCTTAGCGTTTTCTTTTTTTCTTTTAATGAAACCAGTGTCCAATACAATTTTTCGGTACGCATCAAAACTTCGATGGTTGTAAGTTGTTGCTGTTGTATACTAATGTTTTCGCCCAGTCTGGAAAGTTTATTGCCGTTTCGTATTTGTCCACCTGCATACAAAGGCAATACAACTGATATATTTGCAGTATTAATATAATCTATTAATTCTAATGGTATTGAAGGAAGATAAGCAAATTGAGTTGGATTTGCCAAATTTGCTGGATTTCCATCATATACTGGTAAATTCATTTCGGGAATTTCCCCTTTTATTAAATAATCAGTTGAACGCATAGCAAATGCACTGGCACTTACGTTTGGAAAATAATTTGTAAATGCTGATTTTCGTTGTTCGGTTGACATTTTTACCTCTAAATCAGCTTTCTTGATCTTCATGTTATTTTCTAAAGCAAGTTGTTTGCACGAATCTAAACTTAGAGTTTGTGCTTTTGATGTTGAAGAAAAAGCTGAAAAAGCAATTGTAAAAATAACAATCATCCCAATTGGCGACATCAATGCAGATTTTTGTTTTTTAGGTTTATCGCGATAAGCTAATGAATAAAGTATAGGTAAAGTGTAAAGAGTTAGTATCATAGAAATGAGAAGACCAAAGCAAATTACCGTTCCTAATGGTCCCCAAAGAGAAGAACGACTTAAAATCATTGGAATAACACCAACAGCTGCTGCTGCAGAAGTAAGGAAAATTGGACGCATACGTCGTTTCCCTGCTTTTAAAGCAGCCTCTTTTATGGGCATTGCACTCCTTCCTTTTAGCTTAACGGCATAATCAATTAATATGATGCCATTACGAACTACCATACCACACAGACTTGTAATACCAACAAAAGCTGTTATACTAAAAGGATAACCCATCAAAATTAGACCTATTGAAGTACCAGGAAGCGTTAATAGCATGCTGGATATGATAAGTAGCGATAACTTGATTTTTTTAAATTGGAATAAGAGAATAAAAAATATTAATACAATACTCAAGCCCAAAGCGATAGTCATTGGAACAAATGTCTCTATCTGCCCTTCGTAATCTCCTCCGTAAGTTATGTATGTCCTTTCGGGAAGTTCTAATTTTTCAATTTGAGTACGAACTTCTTCAAAAATAGCACTGGTTATTCCTTCTGAATCATTATCTATTTTAATCGTTAGAGTACGTGTTCCATTACGCCGTACAATTGTTCCTTCTGTCCATTCGGGAGAAAAGTTTGCAAAAGAACGTAATGGATTTGCGGAAAAACTATATGGTGAAGTTATGTATTGATTTTCGAGTGTTTTTATATCTTTATTACCATTATATTCTTGAGTAAGAATAACTTCCACTGGGTAGTCGTTTTCCCAAATAGTAGTTAAAGGCAAGCCATCAAGCCCTATCATCAAGGAAGTAGAGACAAGACTTTTTGAATATCCTAAACGATTTGCCTTGTCACGGTCAAGATTTACTTTAATATTTTGCTGTTTATGCTCCCAATCATTACGAACCCATTCAATATGTTCTGTTTTCTTTAGAATTTGATATATTTCAGCTTCAACCTTTCGAATGTCCTTAATTGAATCGGATGAAATTCTAATTTCAATAGGAGCCGCATTTTGTTTTAATGCAAGAATTTTCCATTTTACATGGGCATTTGCAAAACTATCGGAATACCTTGGACTATATTTGTTTACAACTTCACGAGTTGCTTCGTTTGACACTGTATTTATTAATAATTGTCCATAATTAGGTGCTGGCATATTAGGAGTATATACTGTGTGGAATCGTGGTGAGCCTGTACCAATAAAACTAGTAACATTTGTTACCAATGTATCATTCAATAGGATTTGTTCGAGGCTATCTACTATTTCGGCAGTACTTTCGAGCGATGAACCTACAGGCAAATAAACTTCAACTGCAAATTGGTTACGTTCCATCTCTGGAAATAACTGTTGAGGAATAGTTTTGAATAAAACAATAGCTATCACAATTGTAGCAACTCCAACTAAAATTACAGTTTTAGGATAATGAAATGCTTTTTCGAGCGAAGCATCAAACCATCCTTGAAGCCTATCAAGGAAAGACTTGCCTTTTTTACTGGAATTAGTCTTTTTCAACCCTTTTTTAATAAAAACAAAATTTAGATATGGAACTAAAAGAACAGCGACAAGAACTGATACTATCAGTGCAATAGTTACAACAATTGGAGCCGCATTTAAAAACTCACCGGCTGTACCTGGAATCATATAAATAAGTGGGATATATGCAGCCATAATAGCAAGAGTGGAGAAAACAATAGGAGCAAATAGTTCTCTGGCACTCTTAATTGCAGCATGCCAAGGCGATATCCCCTGATCGATTTTTTCAACATGATTATCAATAACTACAATTGAGTTGTCAACTATCATTCCCAAAACAACTATCAAAGCTGCTAATGATACGGTATGAAGTTCAATACCAAAAAAATAAAGAGCACACAATGTAATAAGCACGGAAATAGGTATAGTTATAGCTGCAACAGAAGCAACACGAAAAGGAAGCAAAATCATGATTACCAGAATAACTGCAATTATTGCTATAAGGAATTCTATCATAAAATTACTTACTGACTCATCAACATACTTAGGTAATTCTGATAATTTTGATACTTCAATTTCTTCAGAACAGTTTTTTTGGAAAATTTCAATCGCTTTATCCACATCTTCACCATATTCAACAATATTATTTCCTGGCTGCATTTCGAGTGAAAGAAGAATGGTTTTTTGCCCATTTTGTTTAATGTAATTATCAGGGTCTTCATAACGTCTTTCAATGGTGGCAATATTTTTAAGACGCACTATGTTTCCATTTGGATCGGAATATACAATCTGGTCAGCTAAATCTTTTTCCGATTCAAAGTTAGTAGGCAAATGCACTGCAAGATTATGTTTGCCATCTTTCAATTCCCCAGCATAATTTACCATACCATTCATCATATATGAACCCAACAATGAAAGAGTTTTTATATTATATTCATTTAATAATTCAGGCTTTACATTTACAAATATTTTTTCTTTCTGAAGTCCATAGTGCTTTATTTTAGATGTTGCTGGTAATTTGCGACATTCAGCTTCAAGTTTTTTTAACTCGTTTTCCAATTCTTTATAGCTTTTTGTATCCGATGATAAAGTAATAAGCAAGGCGGAAGTGTCGCCAAAATCAGAGTTAGCTATCAGAGCCATAACACCAGATGGCAAAGTCATTTTTAATTCGCTTAATCCGTGTTTAAGTTTCGACCAGAATTGATCCGCATTTGTAACATCATCATTTAATTCAACAAAAATGTACATGATCCCTTCTTTGGATTGCGAAGAAGTTTTTGCCTTTTTCACCTCTTTGTAACCAAAAATATAATTTTCAACCACCCTTGTGAGTTGTGCCTCAACCTCAGCTGATGTCGCCCCTGGATAGACACCAACAATAACACCTTGCCGAATTGTAAATTGAGGGAACTCATTTCTTGGCATTTTCTGCAATGCAACAATGCCAAGTATCATTAAAACAACTGTAATTAATATTACAATATTCTTATTCCGCATGACTACGGCTATTATATCTGTTTTTTTATTACTCATATTATAAACTGATTAAGCTATTGTTTGATAATTTTTCTTTTCCTTCAACTACAATTATTTGATTGGGATTTAATCCACTGATGACTTCAATTCCGCTATCGCAATAATTCCCTAAAACAACATCTTGCTTTTTTACACTTTTTTTATCAGGCGATACCGTGAAGACAAATGTTTTACCGTTACTATCCTTGCTGACAGCACTGTAAGGAATTGACATTATCTCTTGCTCCTTATTTTTGTTAAGATTTACATCGCATACCATTCCAGGTTTTAATTCTAATGATTGATTTTTAACTAAAATTTTAACTTTGTAAGTACGAGAAATAGCATCAGCAACGGGACTTAAATTTGTTATTTTACCCGAAAAATTTTTGTTATCAAGAGCCGAAACATTAAAATTTGCAAGTTGACCTTTTTGTAGTTTACTAATTTCATTTTCAGGAACTGAAATTTTTACATAAACTTCATGCATTTCAATTAACTCAATTGGTGCCAATAATGTAATTGACGACATACCAGGTTCAATATTTCGCTTTCCAACAATTCCATTACAAGGTGCATATAAATTACATTTATCAAGATTATCTTTTGACATTTCAAGGGATGCTTTTGCTTGATCGAGTCCTGTTTCCATTTCAACCCATTTTATTTCTGATAAGCTTCCTTTATCATAAACAGATTTTAATCTATCGTATGCATCTTTTGCTTGTTCATATTTTGCCCTTGCAATATCTGCAAAGTTTTGAGCATTCTTTGAATCTGTTGTTGCTAGTAATTGTCCTTTTTTTACCACATCTCCTGCATCAATTAAAACTGTTTCAACGATTCCTGTTGATTGAAAAGATAGGGGAATTGTTTGTGATGCTTCAATTGTACCACTATACTTAAAGTTGCTGGTAATATTAGAAGTTTTAACTTTAACTACTGTTACTTTTGTTTCAGAAATTTCAACTTTTGTTTCTTTTGAATTTTTACAGCTTATTATTGTTACAATAATTATTACTGAACATATTAATTTTTTCATTTTTATTTTATTTATTTAGTTGTTAATACTGAACGTTCGGTATGTCCCATTGCAAAATACTAAACGTTCATTTCGTTTTATTGTTTAAAAAAAGTTTAAATTTTAAGTAATTTGTAAAATTCGTTCAATTGATTTTTCAACCTATTAATTGCTTTATCAATAGAACTATTTCGAAGAAGATTTCCTGCAAGACTATTATAAATTGTAAAATACATTTCGGACATATATAAACAATTAATATCAGAACGGATTTCTCCTCTTTTTATAGCATTTTCAAACATTTTTTTTGTTTTATTCATTTTCAAATTCATAAGTCTTAGTGTCTTTTCATCAAAGCCTTGATAATGTCTAAAACTATCTACTATTAATGACATAAAATCAATAGGATTAATTTCATTACTTTCTCCACAAACACTTTTAAATATCTTATAAACATTGTTAATCAAAAGTTCATTATATTCTTTCAAAGTAATAGTTTCAATATTAATCTCAAAATCAAAAAGAATAAAATATTTATCGACAACTGCCTTAAAAAGTTCTTCCTTGTTTTTGAAATGGTGATATAATGCTCCTTTGGTAAAACCTATTTCTGTACATATATCACTAATAGAAACAGCTTCATAACTATTAGTTTGGAATAACCTAAATGCTTCTTCTATGATATTTTCTTTTGTATCTTTAATCATATCTCAAATACTAAACGTTCGGTATGTAAAAATAAGTATGCTTTTTTTAATATGCAAGAAAAAAATGAAATATTTATGGGGATTATGTCAGAATGATTTTTTCGCCTTCAAAAGTATATATACTGTTTTGGTTATTGAGGTGAGTCTTTTTTACCGCTT
>CAYXXW010000163.1:0-6651 GCA_964469115.1 uncultured Melioribacteraceae bacterium | reverse complement strand
AAGTTTATTAAATAAAGCCCAGCTCCTTAGATTCAATTTATGAGTTTAAATAAGTTGGGCTTTTAATATTACGTTTTTTTGCTTTTGTCAATAATCTTGCTATTTTAAGCCTCTTTCTGTTCAATCCAGATACCATCTTCCTTAATTAAATCAATCAAACCATCAACGGCAGTTTCTGAAGGAACGCTTTTCTTAATCACCTCTTTGCCTCTGTAAAGTGTAATTTTACCAGGACCCGAGCCAACATAACCATAATCGGCATCAGCCATTTCACCGGGACCATTAACAATACATCCCATGATACCAATTTTTACACCTTTTAAATGTCCTGTTCTTTCACGGATTTTATTAGTTACCTCAACTAGATCAAAAAGAGTTCTCCCGCAAGATGGACAAGCAATATATTCGGTTTTACTTATTCTAACTCTAGCAGCCTGCAGAATTCCAAACAGTACTCTATTTATTTCCTTGGTGGAAATATCAATATTTTTTATCCAAACTCCATCTCCAAATCCATCAATGAACAACCCGCCAATATCTGTAGCAGAATAGAGGCGCAAATTCTCAAAACTTAACCCTTTATATTCTCTTTGAATTATAACCGGCTGCTGAAACCCCTTAATAGTAAGTTCGTTAAAAATTCTTCTTTGTTCAGAATAACCATGAATATTATCTGTTTTTACTATAAAAACAGCTCTTTTTTCATCAACTAAACCATCGAACTTCTCAGAAAAAACATTATCAATAGTAATTTCAATAAAATTAAGATGCGCGCTCTTTTTGTCCGCGTTTGTAAATTCACCGTAACTGAAGATTGGGTGTATTTTATGATTATCTGGATTTTTTAGCCAAACATTATAATTTTGAATTGCATCCAGACTTTCCGGTAAAGCTATTTCAACATTTTGGTCACCCACAAATATATAATCTGGAGCTTGATCACCTAAATTCCATTTATCTAATGCTGGTAAATAGGTTAATCCAAGTTCAGATAAAGTATCGTTTGTTATCTCTGACTTTGAAAGATCTGCAACCACTCTAGGTGAATTCTTATCCCCAAAATTATTAACTGGTATTGAGGGAATTTTAAGATAACTGAATGGATCATATGAGATGCTTTTAGTCTCTGGAATTTCTTTATGACTTGCTCTATTCTTATATCTATTTGCAAGGGCAATTGCAACAGGAGCCTCCTCTTCAGGGTCTTCAGTAAGTGAAACTCTTATCGTGTCGCCCAATCCATCTTCAAGCAAGGTTCCAATTCCAACGGCCGATTTTATTCTTCCGTCTTCACCGTCACCAGCTTCAGTAACACCTAAATGTAATGGATAGTCCATTCCCTCAGCAATCATGTGGTTGACAAGAAGGCGGTAAGCTTGAACCATAACTTGAGTGTTGCTCGCTTTCATTGAAAGTACAATCTCGTGGTAATCTAGATCCCTGCAAACTCTTACAAACTCTAAGGCCGATTCCACCATTCCAAGAGGAGTATCACCGTATCTGCTCATTATCCTATCGGAAAGTGAACCGTGATTTGTCCCTATTCTCATTGCAGTTCCATATTCCTTACAAATCTTTACAAGAGGCGAAAAACGTTGTCTAATTCTTTCAATTTCAGCTTCATATTCAGCATCGGTATATTCAATTTGCTGAAATTTCTTTTGATCAATATAATTACCAGGATTAACACGTACTTTTTCAATAATTCTAGCAGCTTCTTCTGCAGCATTTGGCGTAAAATGGATATCGGCTATTAAAGGAACATTATATCCCCTTTTTCGCAGTTCATCTTTAATATTTTTAAGATTTTTAGCATCCTTTATACTCGGCGCTGTTATTCGCACATATTCACAACCCGATTCAACCATTCTAATTGTTTGTTCAACCGTAGCAATTGTGTCCATTGTAAATGTGGTAGTCATCGATTGAATTCGGATTGGGTTATTCCCGCCAAGAGGAATATTTCCAATTTTAACTTCTCTGGTTTTAAATCGGCTGTAGCTTGTTAAGCTATTGCAGTATTTGTTATTTGTTGTCATAAATAAATTTTCTCTTTTTCAATTTCTATTGCAAATATAACAATTTGATTTCGAATGATTACAAATTTTAGATAATTCATATTTACATTAATTGTTTTATTTTAATACATTATAATTCTAAATTAAACTCCTTTCCAATAGAGAAAAATGCGCATACCAGAACACACGATTGAAGAAATTAGAAGTTCGGCAAACATAGTGGATATTATTTCTTCCTACGTTGCCCTTAGAAAGAGAGGGAAAAACTTTATTGGTTTGTGTCCATTTCATCAAGAAAAAACGCCATCATTTACTGTAAGCGAAGAAAAACAGATTTTTCATTGCTTTGGCTGCCATGCCGGCGGTAATGTTTATAAATTTTTGATGGAATATAAAAGCATTTCGTTTATTGAAGCTGTACAGGAAATTGCTGAATCAGTTGGAATTTCTCTAAATTTTGAAGACAATAAGGTTTCTTCAGAACAATCTGAATTAGAAGAATTTTACGATATAAATGTTACTGCTGCAAAATATTTTTCTGATAATCTTTTGAAAAGCGAGCATGGTGAAATTGCAAGAGATTATTTAACAAAAAGAAATATAAAAACCCAAACTCAAAAAGTCTTTGGGGTAGGTTTCGCATTAAACGGTTGGGAGCATTTCGTAAATTACGCAAGAGATAATCAAATTGACCTGGATAATGCAAAACTGCTTGGTTTAATTGACTCTAAAGAAGGCGGAAATTATTACGATAAATTTAGAGGCAGAATAATTTTTCCGATTTTTTCACCGAACGGAAGGGTGATTGCATTCGGAGGAAGAGTTTTCCAAGGTGAAGAAAATATTGCAAAATATCTGAACTCTCCGGAATCTTCAATTTATCTAAAAAGAAAATCTCTCTATGGCTTATTCCACGCAAAGGATGAGATAAGAAAAATGAACAAGGCAATTTTGGTTGAAGGCTATATGGATGTAATAGCTCTCTGGCAGCATGGAATTAAGAATGTTGTCGCTTCTTCGGGAACATCATTGACCGATGACCAAGTGAGATTACTTTCTCGTTACACAACGAATATTGTGGTGATTTTTGATGCTGATGAAGCCGGTAACAAAGCAGCTATGCGAAGTATTGAAATTTTATTAAAACAGGATTTTGAGGTTAAGCTTTTATCGTTGCCAAAAGGTGAAGACCCCGATTCGTATGTGAATAACTTTGGCAAAGATAGTTTTGAAGAATTAGTAAACACAGCAAAGAATTTTTTAGAATTTCAAACTGCCCAATACGAATCCCAAGGAATGTTTGATAATCCCACAACTGAAGCTGAGGCCATTAGGGAACTTGTAAAATCAGCGGCATTCGTAAATGATGAGCTTAAAAGAGGGTTGCTGGTTCGTTCAATTGCAAGAAAATTTAATTTGCGCGAAAAGCTTTTAGAAACTGAATTGAACAAGTTTTTGGAGCAAAATAGTAAAGCGATCCGACCGCCCCAAACAATTAGAACAAAAAATGGGAAACCAAGTTCACAAATTTTATCTGAGACTGACAAGCGGCTTTTCCCACTCGAGAAAGAATTAATTGAACTCCTCTTTGAGGGTAACGAAGAAATTATCGGCAATATCTTTGATACAATTATGCCTGAAGACTTCACAAATAAATCATTGGGGACTTTAGCAAAAGTAGTACACGACGCATATTTAGAAGGAAATTATAACACAGCTTCGTTAGTCGAAAAAATTGGAGATGAAAAACTTAAAAATTACGTACTCACAATTACACTTGGCGAATACCAAATTAGCAGCACATGGGATCAAAAGTCTAGCTCGGGTAAAATTGCCAAAAATCCTGTAAAATACTCATCAGATACTATTAAGAAATATCAGCTGTTAAAACTTGATACCCAAATAAAAAATAATAATCTAAAAATTGATAATTTAGGCGATGCCTCTGAAGTGATAAATTTAATGAAAGCAAATGAAGAATTAAGAAACGAGAAAAGACAATTAAATTCCGAGTAAAAATCTTCTAATATTTTTAGAAATTTTATACAGGATGGAAAAAATGAGAACAAATAAAAATATTTACGAAATTAATGCCAGGGTTTGGCTAAAAAAATTTTCGATTGATGGTAATGCTGCAACAATAAAAGATGTTCCAAAAGAATATTGGAAAAATCTTCATGAAATGGGAATTGATTATGTTTGGTTAATGGGCGTTTGGAAAACTAATGAAAGCGTAATTAAGGAATATTGTTTTGAGCCCGACTTATTAAATGAGTATAAAAAAGCATTAAGAGATTTTAGTGATGAAGATGTTATCGGTTCACCTTATTCTATTGATTCATACGAGATAAATCCAAAGGTTGGCACTGATCAAGAGATATTGGACTTGAAAGAATATCTGAATTCATTAAATATGAAACTGATCTTGGATTTTGTATCAAATCATTTTAGCGTTCACAGCAGCCTTATTGAATCTAATCCTGATCTATTTTTATCTGCAAGTGAAGAAATTTACCAAAGAGATTCACATACATATTTTAGGTCAAAATTTGATAGAGCTAAAATATTTGCTCATGGAAGAGATCCTTTTTTCCCCGCTTGGTTAGATACAATTCAGCTTAATTTTTTTAATCCGGCTACCAGAAAGTTTATGATCGATTCGGTACTCAAACTAACAAAATTATGCAATGGTATTCGCTGCGATATGGCAATGCTCTCACTTAATAATGTATTTGATAATACATGGAGCGGGACTTTGACCCATGGTAAACATGAAAAACCATCAAAAGAATTTTGGGAAGAATGTATTGCTGAAGTTAAAAAAGTTAATGAGGAATTTTTATTTATTGGCGAAGCTTATTGGGATTTGGAATGGGAGCTTCTGCGTTTAGGATTTGATTTTACCTATGATAAAAAACTTCTTGATAGATTAAGGGTCGGCCAAATAAGTGAAATTCGCGGTCATTTGATGGCTGAAAAGGATTACCAAAATAAATCTATCCGCTTTATAGAAAATCATGATGAAGAAAGAGCAATGACATTATTTGGCGGAGATAAAACAAGAGCTGCAGCAATTATTGTTAGCACCATCCCGGGCATGAAGATATATCATGACGGACAATTTGAGGGCAAACGAATTAAACTTCCCGTTCAATTGGGCAGAGAACCAAATGAAAAAGTAAATCAGTGTATGTACGATTTTTACAAGCATTTACTCAGAATAACAAACAGTGAAATCTTCAAATATGGCAATTGGAAATTGCTTGACAATAGAGCTTCGTGGGATGGTAATAAAAGTTTTGATAATTTTTTAATTTGGGAAATTGTTTTCAATCAAAGAAATAGACTTGTTGTAGTAAATTACTCGAGAGAGGTTTCGCAATGCAGAATAAATCTAAAACTAAAGAATTATCCTCCTAAGTTTAAATTGAAGGATATTCTGAATAATAAAACATACTACCGAAAAACGGAAGAAGTAGTTAATGAAGGATTATTTGTTGAATTGGGACCATTTAAAAGTCATATTTTTTCTTACTAAATCGAAGCGCAAAATATGAAATTGAAAAACCTGTTATTGTTTTTTGCAATATTATTTATAACTGTGGGCTGTACTTCGCGCAATCCACTAATTAATCCAGAAAATGACGATTTAGCTATTCAAGCGCCGGCAGAATTTAAAGTTGAATTTAAAACAACTAAGGGAAATTTTATTGTTGAAGCAAAAAGGGAGCATTCCCCGCTTGCCGTTGATAGATTTTTCTACCTAATAAATAATAATTATTACGATAATAATAAATTTTTCAGAGTACTCCCTAATTTTGTGGTTCAATGGGGAATGAAAGGTATTCCTGAAATTGACAGTGTGTGGTCACAGCTTGGTGTTGAAGATGAGCCTGTTAAGCTGAGTAATTACAAGGGTACAATCGCTTTTGCACGAGGCGGACCTCAAACAAGATCTAATCAATTGTTCATTAATTTAGCTGATAATTTACAGCTCGATGAATCTAATTTTAATGAAGTTAAAGGTTTTCCGGCATTCAGCAAAGTTGTTAATGGAATGGATGTTGTTGAATCGATTAATGCCGAATACTTACAGCGGCCAATGCAGGATTCAATAAGTATTCAAGGTAATAATTATCTTGATAGAGTCTATCCAAATTTGGATTATATTATTTCAACAAAAATAGTTACCGAAAAATAAACTGATAATTCTATTTATGCATTTTAGAACAACATTAATATCGCTATTACTTTTAACACTTGCTTTATCTATTGTATTTGCCCAGCCGGCAGACAAAAAAATCTTAGTTGGGACAAAGGTGGCAGAACCATTTGTTATTAAGTATTCTAATGAACGATGGGCCGGGATTTCAATTGAATTATGGGAGAAAATTGCCAATAAGCTAGAAATAGAATATGAATTAAATGAATTTGATCTAAATGGATTGCTTCAATCAGTAAGCAATAATGATATTGATATAGCAGTCTCTCCGTTAACTATCACATCTGAGCGAGAAAAATTATTTGATTTTACACATTCATATTTCACAACTGGAACAAGTATTGCTGTTTCCAACAAAAGCAGTAATAGCATATTGGGAATAACTAAAAATCTTTTCTCTTCCGAGTTTAT